>QCMA01000009.1 GCA_003214115.1 Prochlorococcus sp. AG-418-I21 | reverse complement strand
TTTGTTCCATCCAAAGCTCTTAAGGCAACTGAATCAATTTCCTCTTCTTTATCTCCAATAACTGCAATTAAAGGAACTCTCCCGAGAGTTGCCTCTCTTATTTTATATCCAATTTTTTCATTCCTAATATCAACTTTTGATCGGTAACCATTATTATTAATTAATTGATTAAACTTTAAACACTTTTCAATATTTCTATCAGTAATGCTCAATAAAATTATTTGATAAGGGGCAAGCCAAATTGGGAATTTTGCCTCATATTGTTCAATTAAGATTCCGATAAATCTCTCAAAGGATCCTAAAATTGCTCTATGAAGCATAACTGGATTTCTTTTTTCATTATCGATATCTACATAAGTTGCATCCAATCTAATAGGCATTGAGAAATCGACCTGAATAGTTCCGCATTGCCATACTCTATTAAGACAATCTTTTAAGGAGAATTCAATCTTTGGACCATAAAAAGCCCCCTCCCCTGGTTGAAGTTCCCATTTTAGACTTTTATTATCGAGAGCTTTGGTAAGAGCTTCTTCTGATTTATCCCAAATCTCTTCACTACCGACCCTTTTCTCTGGACGAGTTGATAATTTGATAATGATTTCATCAAAACCAAAAGTTTTATAAACCTCAAAAACAAGATCTATAAAAATAGATACTTCTTCTTGAATTTGCTCTTCTGTGCAGAATATGTGAGCATCATCTTGTGTAAAGTTTCTTACTCTCATTAAGCCGTGTAGTGCACCAGAGGGTTCATTTCTGTGACAAGAACCAAATTCAGCAAGACGAATAGGTAAATCTTTATAACTTTTTAAACCTTGATTAAATACTTGAATATGGCATGGACAATTCATAGGTTTAATTGCATAAGTTCGATTTTCTGATGCCGTAGTGAACATATCGTCTCTAAATTTTTCCCAATGACCGGATTTTTCCCAAAGAGATTTATCAACAGCTTGTGGGGTTTTAATTTCTAAATAGTCATTTTTTTTAAGAATTTCTCTAATATATTTTTCCAGTACTTGGTAGAGAGTCCATCCATTTGGATGCCAAAAAATCATTCCTGGAGATTCTTCTTGTATATGAAATAGTGAATGTTTTTTACCAAGTTTTCTATGATCTCTTTTTTCCGCTTCTTCAATTCTTGTTAAGTAGTCTTTGAGTTCTTTTTCTTTTGCCCATGCAGTTCCATATATTCTCTGTAATGATTCATTCTCATTATTACCTCTCCAATATGAACCTGATAATTTTAGTAATTTAAAGTGTCTCAAATGTCTAGTGTTGGGTACGTGAGGCCCTCTACACATGTCGATATATTCTTCGTGCTTGTATAAATTTATAAGCCCTTCTTCAGGAATTTCTTCAATTATTCTTAATTTAAAAGTCTCATCTCTTTCTTTAAACGTTTTAATTGCCTCTTTTTTAGAGACTTGTAAAATTTCAACGTCATAGTTTGTTTTTATTAATTTATTAATTCTGTTTTCGATTTTTATTAAATCTTCAGGAGTAAATCTGTATTCAGAAAAAATATCATAATAAAAACCATCTTCAATTACAGGTCCAATCGCCATCTTAATATCAGAATAAATTTGTTTAACTGCATGACCAATAAGGTGAGCAAATGAATGTCTTATTATTTCAATTCCCTCTTTATCTTTTGATGTGATGATTACAACTTCGGAATCTCTACTTATAGGAATAGTTGCATCAAGAAGAACATCATTTACTTTCCCAGCAATTGTTGCTTTAGCTAATCCAGGGCCTATACTATTGGCAATTTCTAGAATAGTTACAGATTTTTCGAAAACCTTTTTTGAACCATCAGGTAAGGTAATTATTGGCATAATTTATTTCTCCATCTCAAAGAATCCCAATTTTGATTTAACTCTTTTTAAAGTCTGATTTGCTAAATCTTCAGCTTTTTCCTTCCCTTCATCAAGGATTTTATTTAATTGATAGGGATCATTAATTAATAATTTATATTTTTTTTGAATAGGTTCTAGTGATTCAATAAGTTGTTCAGTAATTAATTTTTTAAATGTCCCCCATCCAGTCTCTGCGAAATCATTTTCACATTGCGAAATTTCTTTGCCAGATAATATTGAATAAATCATCAAAAGATTTTTAGATTCTGGTCTCTCAGGGTTGTTAAATTCAATTCCAATAGAACTGTCACTTTTTGCTCTTTTTATTTTTTTCGTTATTACTTCAGGAGCATCTAATAAGTTAATACGACTGCCTTCATTAGGATCACTTTTGCTCATCTTTTTTGAACCATCAATTAAACTCATTATTTTTGATCCATTCTTCATGATTATTGGTTCAGGGATTTTTAAAATATTTTTATCCTTACTAAATCTGGCATTAATTCTCTGTTGTGCAATATCTCTGGCAAGTTCAAGATGTTGTTTTTGATCCTCACCTACTGGTACAAAGTCAGCGTCATATAGAAGAATGTCTGCCGCCATTAGGATGGGATAGTCAAATAATCCAATGGATACATTATTCCCCTGTTGTATTGATTTTTCTTTGAATTGAATCATCCTTTCCATCCAATTTATTGGGGTCATGCAATTTAAAATCCAACAAAGTTCTGAATGTGCAGAAATCTGACTCTGGACAAAAATTGAGCATATATTGGGATCTATTCCACAAGCGAGGTACAAAGCTGCAGTAGAGATAGTGTTCTGAGACAATTCTTTGGGATTATATGAAGCTGTGATTGCATGTAAATCAACTACACATAGAAATGTTTCATATTGCTCTTGAAGCGTAACCCAATTATTTATGGCTCCAAGCCAATTTCCAATATGTAAATCACCGGTTGGTTGAACACCGGAAAGAATTCTTTTTTTATTTACCATCCTCTTCTACTTCGCTAGATTGGCTCTCCTCAGTTGATGAACTTTTTACAGGTCTTGCAAAAGGGTCAGGGGCTGTTTTTGTCTTTTCTTCGTAATGATTTTGTGATTGTCTATTTGGAGATGAGTTTTTATTATTTTTTGCATATTCTGTTATTGATTCAATCAATTTTTCGTCTTTGATCATTTCACTAAGTGTTCTAACAGAGAAACCCAGAACTGCAACGGTAGATCTCAATTGAAAGGCCTCTTGTATTGATTTAACAGCTTTCATTTCGTTATCACTCAATCTTATGCGGAATCCTCCTCCATCTCGTCTGCCACCAGGTCTATCTCTGAAATTAGATCTTTCATTGTTAGAACGACTTCTATAATTTTCTTGTCCAGGATTATTGCTGAAATTTGAATTAGACATCTTGATGTTTCTTAAGTTATTTAAATAGTCTATTAACTTAGCATCTTGTTATGCAATAAGTCTTTTGAAAAGCCTTAATTTTTTATCTTTTGATTAACGACTTATGAAATTTTGCTTTTCTCATTCATAACTTGCATTAAAATAGAATTAGAAAAATAAAGTATTGTGTTTGATATTAGTAAAGACAACCTTTTAAAGGATTTCATAAAGTTTCCTAAAAAAAATCTTATTATTATTCTATTGTTGTTAGGTTTTGGGGAATGGTTTGTCAGTGACCTAATTCATTTTGCAGGAGGCTCAATAGGATTTTTTGCGTTGTGTTTTGGGGGATATTTTTACTTGAAGAATGATAAGCCTAAATTTAATGAGCCAAGTAATTTAGATGGTTGGATAAATCTATGTAATGAAGATTTAAATTTTTTTGAAGAACTTGAAGCAACAAATAAATTAGAAAAACAGAATTCAAAAAGACAAAAAATACTTGAATCGATTCTTAATAGATTTGAAAAAGAAAAAATAAGTTGCATTGGACAAAAAGATTATCAAAGTTGTCAGTCTGTTTTAAAAAGTCATTTTAAAGTAGATAAGGTTGACTTTGACTTATGCGAAAAACTGCCTAAATACAATTCTTCTCAAGTTATTCCAGAAGAAGCTTTGAAGAGTGATGCAATCTTGTATTTTTTAAACTTACCTTTGTCGGCAAATGATTTTTTGTGGCTGGAAAAGTTTCCTAAAAATATGCCAATCTGGTTGGTGGCTTTAACTTCCAACGAAATAGAAGCCAAAAATCAGATAGAAGACCTAAAGTCACAAATTTCAAGTGACTTTATAAATAAAATTATTACTTTTGATGTGAATAAGAATGAAATTACAAATATACCTTTTTCGTTAAGGAAGTTTTTCATAAGTTCATCTAAAAATATTGAAAATACAAAAAAACGGCTCATGAAAGAACTTCATGTTGCCTGGCAATCTGAAATTGAAGGGATAAGAAGAATACAGTTAAAAGGTATACAAAGAAAAAATCAAATTCTTGTCGCGACAACCGTTTTCTTATCTCCTATCCCATCAATTGATGTTATGGCAATGACAGTACTAAATTCATTAATGATTAAAGAAATTAAGTCTATATGGGGATGTAATTGGTCTCCTGAAATTTTAGATAAAGTTTCTAAAGAGATTTTAAAGACTGCAATTGCTCAGGGAGTTCTTGAATGGAGTGGACAGACTCTAATTGGGATAACAAAATTACATGGACCAAATTGGCTTGTTTCTGGAACATTTCAGGCTGTCAGTGCTGCTTATTTAACTAGAGTAGTATCAAGTTCTTTGGCTGATTTTATGGCAATAACAAAAGGAGTAGAAGAACCTGATTTGGATTTTATAAAGAAAAATTCTGAGAAAATTGTTGAAAAAGCTTTTGAAAAAGAAAAAATAAATTGGCAAGGGCTTATTTCTGATCTTAGAAAACCACTTATGAAAATATCTTTTAGTTCATAATCTAAGTTTGAAAATTAAGTATGAGAAAAAAAATTCTTTTTTTAAGTTTGTTACTTCTGCTTTCTCTTGCTTCAGGCTCATGCAAGAGAATATCAAATAAAAATGAAAGTAAAGAAGTAATACTGGCAAGTTTCACTGTTTTAGCGGACATAATTAGCAATCTTACTAAAGATGATTTTATTGTTAGATCAATAACGAAACCTGGAGTTGAAGTTCATGGCTACCAACCAACTCCGAGCGATTTGGTAAATGCCTCAAGTGCTTTTGTTTTTATTGATAATGGATTTGGATTTGAATTATGGGCTGAAAAATTTGTTTCTAATTTAAAAGTTAAAAGAATTACTATCGCGGAAGATTTAGACCCTATTTTTATCAGTGAAGATTTTTATAAAGGGAAGCCCAATCCTCATGCCTGGATTTCTCCAAAAAGAGGGATCTTATACGTAGATATCCTTGTGGACTCTTTATCAGAATTGAGACCATCCAAAAGAAAATTATTTGAAGAAAATGGGAAAATTTATAAAGATAAACTCTCTAAAATAGATAAAGAATTCTCACTTTTTATTAATAACCTAAATAAAGACAGGAGGTATCTAGTAAGTTGTGAAGGCGCTTTTTCATATTTAACAAATGATTATGGATTAGAGGAAGTTTATTTATGGCCAGTTAATGCTGAGAGTCAAATTACGCCCAAAAGAATGACAAGAACAATTTCATTAGTTAAAGAAAAAAATGTCCCATCTGTATTTTGCGAAAGTACTGTGAGTAACGAATCTCAAAAGGTTGTTGCAAACGAAACTGGGGCTAATTTTGGAGGAAATCTTTTTGTTGATTCATTATCCGATGATAGTGGGCCTGCAAGTTCCTATATAAAAATGCTTGAGCATAATTTGGATTTAATTAAAAAAGGGCTTTTTTGAATTATGGAATCAATCAATTATCAAAACTTTAGGATTGATGCAGAGAATATTTGCGTAGATTACAACGGTAAGGTGGCTTTGTATGACGCCAATTTAAGATTGAAACCTGGCCAGATTTGTGGGTTAGTAGGGATGAACGGGGCTGGAAAAACAACTTTTTTTAATGCTTTAACTGGCTTTGTAAATATTTCAAAAGGAAAAATTAGAATTAATGGAGAGTCTTTAAGATCTGCTCAAAAAGATCAGACAATTGCTTATGTTCCACAGAGTGAGGGAATTGATAGTCAATTTCCAATAAATGTTTGGGATGTAGTGATGATGGGAAGATATGGTTCGATGAATATTTTTAGGTGTCCAAGAGAGTCTGATGTTCAAGCGGTTAAAGATGCTATTGAGAGAGTTGATCTTACTGATCATTTATCTACACCTATTGGGAACTTATCTGGAGGTCAAAGAAAACGAACTTTTTTAGCTAGAGCAATTGCGCAAAGGGCGTCAATATTACTTCTTGATGAGCCTTTTTCAGGTGTTGATATAAGAACTGAGAAACTTATCTCGGAATTATTTATTCAATTTAAAAATGAGGGGAAAACTATATTATTATCAACGCACGATATGATTCATGTCCGTGAATTTTGTGATTTGGTTCTTTTAATAAATAAAACTGTTGTAGCTTATGGCGAGACCTCTGAAGTGTTTACCCCCGAAAATATTACAACTACTTTTGGAGGAATCTCACCTGATTTCTTGTTTGGACCTGAATCCTAAATTTTAAATTATATGGAGCTCTGTTCTTTTTTAACTTTAGATTCATTCATAACAGATCCTTTAACTCATGGCTTTATGAGAAAAGCACTTCTTATGAGTTCATTAGTGGCAGCTGTTTGTGGTTTCTTATCTAGTTATTTAACTCTTAAAGGATGGGCTTTAATGGGAGATGCAGTGTCACATTCAGTAATGCCTGGTGTTGTGGTTGCTTATGCATTAGGTCTTCCTTTCTCATTAGGGGCATTTATTTTCGGAGTGGGTTCTGTTGCATTGATAGGGTTTATTAAGCAGAAATCAAGGGTTAAGGAAGATACTGTTATTGGGTTGGTATTTACTGGATTTTTCGCTCTTGGAATTGTATTGGTTTCTAAGATTAAAAGTAATATTGATCTGCACTCTATTCTTTTTGGCAGTCCATTAGGAATATCACTTTCAGATGTAAAACAAACCATATTCATTTCTTTATTGGTAGTAATTCTTTTATCAATTTATAGGAAAGATTTAATGCTTTATTGTTTTGATCCTAGGCATGCAAAAACGGTTGGAATTAACGTATTTTTTCTTCACTATTTACTCCTCACGTGCTTATCTTTGGCAGCAGTTGTGGGCTTGCAGTCTGTTGGAATTATTTTGGTAGTTGCGATGTTGATTACACCCGGGGCTACAGCATATTTACTTACGGATAAGTTTGATAATATGACAATAATTTCAGTATTAAGTGCAATTATCTCAAGCCTAATAGGAATCTACATTAGTTTTTGGTTTGATCTTGAAACAGGTGGATCAATTGTGTTGGCACAAACTTTTATATTTTTATTCGCTTTTTTATTCGCTCCAAGATACGGAATATTTAAGTTAAAGAAATTTTTTGCCGGTTATAAAGGATAGTGGTGGAAGAAACTTTAAATAAAAATTGGTATTGGTGGCCGTTATTTCCTTTATATCCTTATGGGAAAAAGAAAACAATATTAAGAGAATTAATTCCTGATCAAATATGGTCCTTGGAACAAATTCAGGGACTTTATTATGTTGCGGTTCCAATAAGAATGACGGTAATAAAGGTTGATAATGGGTTGATGCTGATAAACCCACTGCCCCCTACAAAAGAATTAATAAATGAGTTAGAAAAAATAATTGCGATTCACGGCAAAGTAAAAACAATAATTCTCCCAAGTGCCTCCGGACTAGAACATAAAATCGGACTGCCAGCTCTTTCAAGAATTTTTAAAGATGCAGAAATTTGGCTTTGTCCTGGACAGTGGAGTTTTCCCATCAATCTTCCACTAGATTTTTTAGGAATTCCTTCAAAAAGATCAAGAATACTGTTTGACGAAGGGACTCCACATGCTAACTCCTTTAAATGGTCTTCATTAGGCCCACTGAATTTAGGACTTGGAAGATATCAGGAGATAAGTTGTTTCCATTATTCTACGAAAACTCTTCATGTAACAGACGCAATAGTTGGAATAGACTCCACTCCACCTGAGATATTTAATTTTGATCCAACTCCACTTCTTTTTCATTCTAGAGAGAGAGGAGATGAACCTTTGATTGACTCCATTGAACAAAGAAAAAAAGGCTGGAAAAGGTTAGTCTTATTTTCGTCTTTTTTGAAACCAGGTAAATTAAATATTCCGCCTTTAAATGAAATATTTAAGTATTCGTTCAAAAAAGATCTTAGAAATTGGAGATCTCATTTCGGTATTTATCCCTTTTTATGGGACGAAGATTGGGAATCCTCTCTTGTTGAAATAATGGGTGAAGATACTCCTAAGATTCAAGTGGCACCAGTTTTACAAAAACTTATTTTTCCCCGTTCAAAAGAAGTCTTGCTTAAATGGCTAGAAAATATCAAGTCTTTTGAAGATATGGAATATTTAATTCCAGCTCATTTTAAGGCGCCTATAAAATTTACAATAGAAGATTGTCAAAAATTAATTAATGAAATAAATTCCCAAAAGTGGGACAAACTACCTGAGGATAATAAATTTTTAATGGGTTTATATAAAAAGTTGTTTGCACTAGGAATAATTCCTGAAGAAGTAAATCTTTAAAACTATTATTCTTCAATAGACATGTTTTCATCATTTTTAAGAGTTTGTTCCAGCTCTTTTCTCTGCTCCATTTGTCTTAAGAAATATCCCGTCATCATTGCGGAAGATAATAAATTAGCAATGTTGTCTTTTGAAGATGTTATTTTTACATCAAATTGATCTGAAGGAAGCATTCCAAGAAGACCTTGAACATTATGTCTAATAATTTCTTGAATATCTTCACTAGCTGATTTTGCTACTCTTTGCAAAACTTCAGGAGATTGTTTTTGTAAATATTGGATTAAGTCATTCTCATCATTTGGATCATTATTTTCAGTAGCAAGAAATTCTGGATTAAACATTTCTACAACTTCAAGATATAAAAACCCTACAACATCACGTACCCATTAATCTAAATTATTAAGGGCAGGGAACCGAATAGGTCCAATTTTATAAAATGGCCAATATCTAAAAATAGCCTTACCAATAACCTTTTCATAGGGTAAAAATCCCCAAATATGTGAGTCCATACTGTTATTTCTATTATCACCCATCACCCATAATGACTCTTCTGGGACTATAAAAGGCCCTGTAGAATAATTAATGTTTGTGTCAAAAACGTAATTTTTTTGAGCGATATCATTTAAGTAAAGGTTACCGTCTCTTACTTCTACCTTGTCTCCAGGTATTCCAATTACTCTTTTTATTAGTGCAGTATCTGCTTCATAACCAGCATTAATTAATTGTTCAGGAACGTTAAAAACAACTATTTTATTTTTTAATTTTGAAAGATTTGATTTGGATGTGATTTTGGGTGTTACTTTCTCCACAAGAATTTTATCTTGAATTTGAAGAGTTGGAAGCATTGAACCCGATGGGATCCATCTTGGCTCTATAACCTGCCATCGTATAATTAAAGCAATAAATATCCAGATTACAAGATTTTTTAAATCCCTTAGTATTGAATTTCTTTTTTCTTGTGTTGAAGACATGTTTTATTTAATTCAGTTATAAAGAAAATCACAAAGCATTTATATAAATTATGACATCATCTATTGAATGCAAAAATTTTCTTAGAAGTTTACAACTTTTGAATCTTCTTATAAAAATAGGAGTTCAAAATTTAATACTATGTCCTGGTAGTAGATCAGCACCTTTAGCAATAGCTGCTGGAGAATTAAATAAACTAGGACTAGTAAATATTTTTAATTCAATAGATGAGAGATCCGCAGGATTCCACTCTCTAGGAATTTCTACTGCATCAGGTAATCTTTCTTTAGTAATTACCACTTCTGGAACTGCCGTAAGTAACTTATTGCCAGCAGCAGTTGAGGCAGACCGATCTTGTAAAGGTATTATATTTCTTACTGCTGATAGACCTTTAAGATTAAAAGATTGTGGCGCTAATCAAACAGTAAATCAAGAAAATTTTTTGAGTTCAGTCTGCAGAAGAGTTTTAAGTACAAATCTAAATGGACTTCATGAAACACAAGAAAATGAAATCTTAAATTTAGTTCAAATTACTGAGAAACAAATATCCAAATTCCCTGGTCCTATTCATTTAAATATTCCTATTGAAAAGCCTTTAGATATTTCATTTTTAAATAAAAAAAATGTTTTAGAGGTTTTTGAGAGAATTTACTTAAAGAAAAAATATGTCTTTCAGGAAGTTCAAATAAAGTCTGATAAAAACAAATTCTTAGAAATTTCAAAAAGTTTAAATTTAGATGAATCTGGCATTATTTTGGTAGGGCCCTATCAAGGTTCCATAAATGACTTATCATCTTTCAATAAATCCTTAGAACAATTACAAGAAATTTCAGGTTGGCCAGTATTCGCTGATCCTGTCTCAGGGGTTTATTCTGATTTGAGAGGATTAGTTGTGAATTGGGAATTAGTCTTAAGAAAAAATAAGAATTTAATAAATTGTCATCAACTTTTGAGGCTTGGTCCTATGTCCTCCTCAATCGATTTGGAGAAGTTTTTAGCAACCTTTGAAGGGATACAAATTCTTATAAAAGAAAAAAATTATAGAAAATTGGACCCTATAAAAAAATCATTTGAATATGATTTTGGGCTATCACATTTCACTACTCAATTGTTTGAAGAATTATCAATTAACGAAAAAAATAAAAAGCCTCTTATTCCGTTAGCGCTAGATCTAATAGGGGAAGGTGAGCAAATTAAGGAAATTTTAAAAGAGAAAATTAGTGACGATAATCAAATTACTGAGTACAAGCTTGCAAATCTTGTTCCAAAACTTTGGCCAACTGAAAATCCAATAATGCTCTCTGCGAGTAGCCCTATTAGAGATTGGCTTACATTTTCTGAGAATGGTACTTTAACAAGAAATTGTTTTAGTTTTAGAGGAGCTTCAGGAATAGACGGTACTTTATCCCTTGCGTTAGGAATTTCTAGAATTAAAAGTCCTCTTCTTCTAGTAACTGGAGATTTAGCTTTTGTTCATGATATAAACGGTTGGCTTATTGAAAATTCAATCGATATGAAATTAACAATTCTTCTAATAAATAATAATGGCGGAAATATATTTAATCGTATTTATAAAAAAAATTTAAAAGAAGATGAATTAAAAAAACTTTTTCTTATGCCTAAAGAAATAAACTGGCCAAAACTCGCAGAGGCTTATCAAGTAAACTTTAAAAGTGTGGCAAGTTTTAAAAAATTACGAGAGGCATTCGATTGGAGCATTTCTATCCAGAAATCTGTAATAATTAAAGTTGATATTGATCCAGAAAATGAAATTTGTGAAAAAAATATCCTGCTAGAAGAAATAATTGGCAGTTAAATTTATTATTTTCTATCTTTTAAAAATTAGGATTCATGAAAGTATTACCGGGTAAAACAACTTTAAATTGGTCAGAATGCAAATCTTATAAGGATATATTGTTTCACAAATCAGGTGAGGGAATTGCGAGAATTGCAATTAATCGGCCTGAAAAAAGAAATGCATTTAGGCCTCAAACTGTAGATGAACTCATTAACGCATTTAATATCGTTAGAAATGATGAAACTATTGGCGTAGTCCTCTTTACAGGTGCGGGTCCTGACAAGAAAGGTATTTATTCTTTTTGCTCTGGAGGTGATCAGAGTATAAGAGGTGAAAATGGATATAAAAATGATGAAGGGGAGCAGAGATTAAATGTACTTGAACTTCAAAGATTAATAAGAAGTTTGCCCAAAGTGGTTATTGCTTTAGTTCCTGGTTTTGCAATTGGAGGAGGCCATGTACTTCAGTTAATTTGTGATCTCAGTATCGCCTCTGAAAATGCAATATTTGGTCAAACAGGTCCAAGAGTTGGTAGTTTTGATGCTGGTTTTGGATCTAGTTATTTAGCAAGACTTGTTGGTCAAAGAAAAGCAAAAGAAATTTGGTTTTTATGTAGAAAATATAATTCCAAGGATGCTCTTAAGATGGGCTTGATAAATGCAATTACAAAGATTGAAGAATTAGAAGCTGAGGGTGTAATCTGGGCAAGAGAGATTTTACGAAATAGTCCAACTGCTATTCGTATTCTTAAAGCTTCATTCAATGCAGAGAATGATGGGATTGCGGGTATTCAAGAATTATCTGGATACACAACTCAATTATTCTATTCGACTGAAGAAGCTCAAGAAGGTAGAGATGCCTTTCTTGAAAAGCGTCCACCAGACTTTTCTGATTATAAGTGGACACCCTAGTTTATTTTTCAAAAGAACTTTTTTAAATAATTATCAATGAGAATTCTTCTTGCCGCTGCTGAATGTGCTCCAATGATCAAAGTTGGAGGTATGGGAGATGTGGTTGGTTCGTTGCCTCCATCTTTGATAAAACTTGGTCACGATGTAAGGGCAATAATTCCAGGATATGGAAAATTGTGGAGTCTTTTAGAGGTATCGAATGAACCAGTCTTTAGAGCAAATACAATGGGCACTGATTTTGCCGTATATGAAGCAAAACATCCCATTCATAATTATGTGATTTACCTAGTCGGTCATCCAACATTTGACTCTGACCAAATATACGGAGGCGAAAATGAGGACTGGCGATTTACATTTTTTGCTAGTGCCACTGCAGAATTTGCCTGGAATTGTTGGAAACCCCAAGTTCTCCATTGCCATGATTGGCACACTGGAATGATTCCTGTGTGGATGCATCAGGATCCCGAAATTAGTACTGTCTTCACAATTCATAATTTAAAATACCAAGGCCCTTGGAGGTGGAAACTTGAAAAAATGACTTGGTGTCCTTGGTATATGCATGGAGACCACACAATGGCTGCGGCAATGTTGTACGCCGATAGGGTCAATGCTGTTTCTCCGACTTATGCAGATGAGATTAAAACCCATGAATACGGGGAAAGCCTCGAAGGATTACTTAATTACATTTCAGGTAAATTAAGGGGAATTCTTAATGGCATAGATCTTGATGAATGGAATCCAGCCAAAGATCCAGTTTTACCTGCAAAATTCAGTATTAAGAATTTAGAAAATAGGGTAGAAAATAAAAAAATTCTGCAGAAAGAAATGGGTCTCGAAGTTAATTCTAAAAAATATCTTTTAGGTATGGTCAGTAGGTTAGTTGATCAGAAAGGGGTTGACTTACTTTTACAAGTTTCAAGAAGACTATTAGCCTATACAGATTCTCAAATTGCTGTTTTAGGGACTGGTGATAGATATTTAGAGTCTGGATTATGGCAACTTGCATTAGATTACCCAGGAAGATTCTCAGTATTTCTTACCTATGATGATTCTTTATCAAGGCTTATCTATGGTGGCTCTGATGCATTTTTAATGCCAAGTAGATTTGAACCTTGTGGTATAAGTCAACTCCTTGCTATGAGATATGGCTCTATTCCAATAGTAAGGCGAGTTGGAGGTTTAGTTGATACAGTTTTACCTCATGACCCAGAAAATAATAATGGTACGGGATTTTGCTTTGATCGCTTTGAACCTATAGATTTCTATACTTCTTTAGTAAGGTCATGGGAAGCCTTTAGGCATAAAGATAGTTGGGAATTACTGCAAAAAAGAGCTATGAGCCAAGAGTTTAGTTGGCAAAGATCAGCTCTTGAATACGAAGTTATGTATAAGGATGTTTGCGGAATAAAAGAACCATCGCCAGATGTTGCTGAAGTTGAGAAATTTTCTTACGGACAATCAGCTGATCCATCTTTAAAAAAAAGTATGACTTAATGTTTTAATGGAATTCTCTTTATCAGAATTAAACGATGTTTTGGGGGATATTAGAAATGTGAGAGAGGGGAGAAGAGATTTTTTAAATTTTAAGAATATAAGTATTGATAGTAGAACTTTATTAAAAAATGATCTTTTTATAGCTATTAAGGGGAAAAATTTTGACGGACATAGTTTTCTTCCAGAGGTTTTAAATAAAGGAGTTAAATCTGTTGTAATTAGAGAAGGTATGCAGAGATTACTTCCTAGTAATTTTCCTTATTGGGTTGTAAATGACACAAGAGAGGCGTTTCAAAAATTAGCATTGCTAAAAAGAAAAAAATTAAATATCCCTATTGTTGCAATAACTGGCTCAGTGGGTAAAACCACAACAAAAGAAATGATTGGTGGAGTTTTAAATAAACTTGGAAGAATTAAATTATCTCATGCAAATTTCAATAATGAGATTGGAGTTGGTCTTACTATCCTTGCTACAGATATAGAAGATAAAGTTTTAGTTCTTGAGATGGGGATGAGAGGTCTTGGACAGATCGAGAATTTGTCTAAATATAGTGAACCAGATATTGCAGTTATTACTAACATTGGCACAGCTCATATTGGATTGTTAGGCTCAAAAAAAAATATTACTCATGCAAAGTGTGAAATTAGTAAGTTCTTAAATCCAGAAGGAGTTGTAATAATTCCAGCAAATGATCCATTCCTTGAAAAAACTTTAAAAGAATTTTGGAAAGGTAGAGTGATAAAAGTAAAACTATTAAATATAGAAAATCAAAAGGACAGTTTTGAGAAAGATGATAAATTGCGAGGATTTTATAATCCTTCGAATAAAACAATTTTTATTGAGGGGAAAACCTTTGAAATTTCATTTGAGGGATTTCACAATGCTTCGAATTTCTTATTTGCTTATGCAGTTGCTAAAGAGCTAGGCATTGATTTTGCAAGTTTTAATAAATTTGATTTTGTAAGTTTAGTTGGAAGGAATAAAATTCTTAAATCAGTTAAAACAACAATATATGACGAATCATATAATGCTTCGCCGGAGTCAGTAAAAGCATGTATTAAAAACCTGCTTGAAAAACCGAGAAATAAATTTTTCATATTTGGAAGTATGCAAGAATTGGGAAAAGAATCTGAAAAATATCACAAAGAAATATTCAACTTAATAAATAATTCAGACATAGAAAAATGTTTTTTTATTTGCGATAAAAAAAATGAAAAAATTTACACCAATTATCTAAAAGATAAGAATAAATTTTTAGTTTTAAATAATATTAAAGATGTACCTCAAGAGATTAACAAATCTACAAAAAAAGGTGATTCTATTCTTATCAAAGGGAGCAGATGTTGGCAACTTGAAAAAATTATTGAATTAATTAACTAAATCAGGATTTCTTTTTTTTCCAATTCTCTATATTTACTTGATTAGTTCTTGAGATCGCTAATGAATTATCTTTAGAGTCTTTTGTGATCACTGAACCAGCACCTGTTGTTACTGATTCCCCTAGATTTATTGGCGCTACAAAAACTGTGTTTGCTCCAATACTGGAATTTTTGCCAATTTTCGTTTGATGTTTTTTCTGTCCATCAAAATTTGCAGTAATAGTGCCTGCTCCAATATTTGTAGATCTTCCAATAATAGAATCACCTATATAACTTAGATGGTTTACTTTAGATTCTTCCTCTAGTTGAGTATTTTTGATCTCAACAAAATTACCTATTTTACTATGGGAAGATATTTTGGAATTAGGTCTTATATGACTATAAGGGCCAATTTTTATATAATCCATTATCTGAGAATCATAAACAGTAGAGTTTAAAATTTCACAATTAAATCCCACATTAGAATTCTCAATAAAAGTATTTGGACCGATTATGCAATGACTATTTATTTTCGTATTTCCTCTTATATGTGTATTAGCCTCTATGATTACATCCTTACCAATTTCAGCTTCTTCACTAATTGAACAACTTGCTTTATTTATAAAAGTTACACCATTAAGCATATGTTTTTCTTTAATTGAATTCTGAATACATTCCTCGCACTCTGATAGTTGAATTCTGTTATTAATTCCTTGAAGCTCTCCATTATCCTCTACCTCGAGACTTAAGGAATTTTTTAGCAAAGATATTGTATCTGTTAAGTAAATCTCTTTTTGATTATTATTGCTTTGCAAAGTATTAATTATTTCTGACAAGTTACCCCAGTTAAAACAGTAAACACCTGCATTTATTAATGGATTTTCTCTTTCTAGATCATTGCAATCTTTTTCTTCAACAATTCTCTCTATAAAATCTTCCTTCAAAAAAACTCTGCCATATCCATGAGGATTTGTTTTCTTTGTGGTAATTAAAGAAACATCAGCATTTTTTGAATCGTGTAAGTACAAAAGTCTTTTTAAAGTACTAGGCCTAATGAGTGGTACATCGCCGTTAAGTACCAAAAGTTTTCCTTCATGTTTTTTTACTTCTTTACAAAGTACCTGGATAGCATGACCTGTTCCTGATTGAGGTTCTTGAACAATAACATGGATTTTTTTATCGTTTGGGATTGACTTTTTAACTTCTTTTGATTTGTGTCCAGTAATTACGAAAATTTTATCGGGGTTTAATTCGACACATGAATCAATAACTCTTTGTAGAAGACTTTTGCCAGAAATTTTATGCAAAACTTTTGGCAGTGAGCTTTCCATCCTAGTACCCTTGCCCGCCGCTAATATTGCAACACTTAACATGTTTATTTGAAATCCTTATTTAAATCTAACTCTTAACGGATAACTTCGTCATTCCCCACTTCTTTCTCCATTTATTTGTAGATATTAGATTTGAGAATAATTGCTCATCTAATCTTTTCTTGATTATGTCGTCTTTGCTTGAGTTTAAATCTTGATCTCTATAGGGAATACTAGCTTTAGTCAAGAGATGTTCCTCTTCCATTAAAGATAACTTTTCAAAATTGAAATTGGGCTTCAATTTACACTTATCAAATTTAGATATTGCGACAGTCCCCTGACTCCAAAAAGTTCTGTTATTTAAACTTGGTTTTATAGTAAAAATCTCTAATCCGAGATTTCTTAAAGTTTTTCTTACTGCTGCTGATGAAGAATAAGTTATTAAATAACCCTGAGAGTTGAGCTTTTCTTTGACTTTGGATAAAAATTCAATTGTCCAAACTTGTGGGCATTTTTGAGGAGAAAAACCATCTAAGTAAATTAGATCGAATTTAATAGAGGAAGGAATAATGTTGATTTTTTCTCTAGCATCACCCCACAAAATACTGCATTTAAAAAATTGATCCTCAAAGTAATCTTTTCGATAAAGTGATTCAAATATTTTTTTGACTTTTGGATGCCATAACTTTAGGAAGGATTCATTTCTAAGCGAATATTCAAGAGGCTTTTTATCAATCTCCAATGCATACAAATTTAAATATGATTTTTGTTTAATTAATTCATTTAATAAAGAAGCGGAATTGTATCCTAAACCAAAACATATATCCAAAACATTAAGAGATTTGCCCTTAAATCTTTGCAAATTAGAAGTAGCTGTAAACTTTGACTTTGTTTCCTCCAATGCGCCCAATAAACTATGGAAGTTCTCCTGAAAAAACACACTTCTTAAAGAGTAACTACCATCTTTAGTTAAAACTTCTATTAATTCAGACAAAAACTTTTGAGGCTAGTTAGTTAGTTTAGCCAGCTCTTCCCAAAAAGTGGGATAAGAGACGCTAGCAGCATCAGATCTCATGATTTTTGAGCTACCTTTTGCAAGAAGTGAAGCAACAGCAAGACTCATTGCTACTCGATGATCTGTCTCACTATCTACCTCCGCAGAATGAAATTTTGATTGCCCATTAATAATTAACCCATCTTCTTTTTCTATTATTTCAGCGCCGAATTTTTGTAACTGTCTTGCCATGACTTTTAATCGATCTGTCTCCTTAACTCTTAATTCTTGTGCATCCTTAATTTCAGAAACTCCATTACAAAAACAGGCAGCCACAGTGAGGATAGGAATTTCGTCTATAAGTTTTGGGAGAATATCTCCTTCAATAGTGAATGACCTTAAATTATTTGAAGTCTTTACTTTAATAGATCCAATAGGTTCACCTGCAATAGTCGATTTATCTAAAATCTCATAATTGCATCCCATTGAATCCATTACATTTAAAATACCTGTTCTGGTGGGATTTAATCCAACATTCTGAATTAAAACCTCTGAATTTGGAACAATTGATGCAGCAATCATCCAAAAAGAAGCAGAGCTTATGTCTCCAGGAATCAATATTCTCTGACCAATTAAGTTGCTCCCTGACTTGATAACTACATTCCTTCCTAATTCTCCTCTGATACTGATGTCTGCTCCAAATGCTTTTAGCATTCTTTCAGTATGATCTCTTGAAGATGCTGGTTCAATTACAGAAGTGGTTCCAGAAGCATTAAGGCCTGCCAATAATATTGCTGATTTTACTTGAGCACTCGCTACTGGAGTTCCAATAACACATCCCTTAAGTTTTTTCCCATCAATTGAGAGTGGGGCTTTGTTACCGCCTTCCCTTCCATAAATTTTGCCACCCATCAAAGATAACGGTTTGCCAACTCTCCCCATTGGCCTTTCGTTAAGAGAAGCATCCCCGGTTAAGATGAAATTCTTACCTTCTTGTGCTGCTAATAAACCCATTAATAACCTCATAGTGGTTCCTGAATTTCCACAGTTGAGAATATCTTTTGGCTCTTTTAATCCATATAGACCCAATCCTGAAATTGTAAAAGGCTCATTTTTTTTTATTTCTGGTATATTTACCCCTAACTTTCTTAGGCAATCAGCAGTTGAAAGTGGATCTTCAGAATGTAAGAACCCCTCAATAGTCGTCTCACCCTTAGCAATACTTCCTATTATTAGAGCTCTATGGGAAATAGATTTATCTCCAGGTACTTTTACTTTTCCTTTTAAATTAACTCCACCTTTTATAGTGCGGATATTATTCATTTTCAAATTAATTACTTGATAAGATTTCGTTAAACCAAATTAGTTTTATATTATCAATAAGTTTGTTTTTTAAAAAAAAATAATCAAATTAAGTAACTGTTTTCTATAATTAATTCAGAAAAAAGGAATTGATTATTAATCTTACTTATTATCACGTTGCAAATGATGTTCCTGAAAATAGTCCAGACATCGCAGTGGTCATTGATGTTCTAAGAGCTACAACCACAATTTCTTGGGCTTTAAAAAATGGAGCTGATTCAATACAAGTTTTTGCAGATTTAGATTTATTAAAAGAATCTGCAATTAAGTGGCAAGCTGAAAAGAGACTAATGCTTGGAGAGAGAGGAGGTAAGAAGATTGAGGGCTTTGATTTAGGAAATTCTCCTTTATTAGTTACAAAAAAAGTTGTTAATGGTAAAAGACTATTTATGAGTACGACTAATGGGACTAAATCATTGCAAAAAGTTCAAAATGCTAAGCATTTATTTGCTATGGGTCTCCCAAATAGGAAAGCAGTTGCCGAAAAAATTATTTCATTAAAAAGTGAAAATGTTTTAATACTTGGTAGTGGTTGGGAAGGCTCTTATTCTCTTGAGGATTCTTTAGCTGCTGGTGCCTTGGCTTCATACCTAAAACAAAACCGTTATTTCGAAATAAATATTATGAATGATGAATTACAAGCTGCTTTGGCACTTTGGGATGTCTGGAAAAATGACATTTTGAAATGTTTAAAAACAGCAACCCATGGCAAAAGATTGACAAGTCTTGGAGATTATGAGGATGATTTTAAATGTTGTGCTGAACTTGATTGCTTAGATATTGTTCCAGCTCAAGTTGAAAGAGGTGTGATTCGTGCCTCATGATTTACGAATTGGTTCATTAGGAGTAAAGTCTTGACTGATTTTTTGGTAGCTGCATTGCAAATTACAAGTACTTCAAATGTTGAAGCAAATTTTACTGAAGCAGAAGAGCAGATTGAATTAGCTGCTAGAAGAGGTGCTGAGTTAATAGGATTGCCTGAAAATTTTGCTTTTTTGGGAGGAGATGATGAAAAACTTAGATTAGCTTCTGAATTGTCAGAGAAGTGTGCAAATTTCCTAAAAACTATGTCACAAAGATATCAAGTATTTCTTTTGGGAGGAGGATATCCCGTCCCTGCCGGTGATGATAGTCATACTTTTAATAGGTCGGCCTTATTTGGAAAAGATGGACAGATTTTGGCAAAATACGACAAGATTCATCTGTTTGATGTTGATTTGCCAGATGGAAATTTATACAAGGAATCATCTACTATTTTATCTGGAGCAGAGTATCCACCTGTTGTAGATGTACCAGGTTTATGCAAAATAGGATTGTCGATTTGTTACGACGTAAGATTTCCTGAACTCTATAGATATTTGTCTTCCAATGGTGCAGAGCTAATTATGATTCCCGCAGCTTTTACAGCATTTACTGGAAAAGATCATTGGCAAATCCTTTTACAGGCAAGAGCAATTGAGAATACAGCATATGTAGTCGCTCCAGCTCAAACTGGGATTCATTATGGAAGAAGGCAAAGTCATGGCCATGCAATGGTAATTGACCCTTGGGGTACAGTTTTATCTGATGCTGGCAAAACTCAGGGAGCTGCAATAGCACCTGCTGATAAAGAAAGAGTAAAGAAAATTAGGGAGCAGATGCCAAGTCTTAAACATAGAAAAAACAAAATGTTTTCAAACTAATGATAAAGTTTTTAGATAATAAACTTTTTCGTTATTTATCCGTTTTATTATTTTTAAATTCTTCAATCCTTCCAGTTAAATCTTCAAGTGCTCTTGCGGCATGGGCTATAAATCCTAATGGGGTTTTAGAATTAAGAACTAAATCAAATACAGATTTAAAAGCATACTTTCAGAAGGCTAACCAAATATCAGGAGATAGATTCTGGGTAGATTTTCCTGGAGAATTAAAAAATCCTAGAACAATAAAAGGTAATGGCCAAATAAAAGAAGTTAGATTAGGTAAACCAGAGAAGGGTAAAACAAGACTAGTAATTGAATTTAAGGAAGAGACTTATTTGAACCCTTTGACTTGGAAAATGGTTGGCTTAGATCAAAATAGATGGAGAATTAAATTATTTAACCCAAAATATTCATTTAAAAAGATTGGTGAAGGTTTAGTTGAAAAGAAAAGAGCAAATATTAAAGCAAATCAAGATTTAATTCATAGGAAGAAAAACAATTATGGTTACTTGAAACTACCAGAGGTAAAACGAAACAAGTTTGAGGTTGTAATCGATCCAGGGCATGGAGGACCTGACCCAGGAGCAATAGGTATTGGGGGTATTAGAGAAACAGATGTGGTTCTAGAGGTTTCAAAAATAGTTAAAAATTTACTTTCTGAGAAAGGTGTCAAAGTAAGTTTGACTAGAACAAATGATGTTGATTTGGATTTACCTCCAAGAGTTTCCATTGCTAATAATAGTGATGCAGATATCTTTGTAAGTATTCATGCAAATGCTTCAAGAGGTAAAAGAAGAGACATAAATGGATTGGAAACCTTTTATTACAGAGGGTGGAGAGGAAGATTACTCGCGAAAGGAATTCAAAAACAAATTTTAAGAGTTTCCCCTGGGAGTCCCGATCGAGGAGTTAAACAAGGTCGATTTTATGTAATTAAAAATACTAGGATGCCTGCAGTCCTCGTAGAAATTGGATTTTTAACGGGAAGATTAGATGCGAGAAGATTAGAAAAAATAACCCATCGAAAAAGATTAGCTCATGCAATTGCAAAAGGTATCCTCGAATATTTAGATAAAGTAGGGTGAAAATTAAAGTAGGTATATTTGATAGCGGAATAGGTGGTTTTACTATCCTTAATTCTTTACTAAAAACACGTAAAGATGTAGAAGTTTTTTATTTGGCGGATACAAAAAGAATACCTTTTGGGAACAAAAACTCTAAAGAGATAAGATTAATTGCAAAGGAGATTAGTACTTTTTTTGTTGATAAGAATTTGGATGCACTTTTAGTTGCTTGTAATACTACAAATGCGTGTGCGCTTGATATTCTAAAAGATAATCTAAAGGTCCCTTGTTTTGACCTTATAAACTCAGTATCGGAAGTAGTTGATAAACAAATAATTGGTGTCCTAGCAACACAAACAACTGTTCGATCATCGTATTACAAGAAAGCTATAAATGCTAAAAAAGAGAATACGATAATATTTCAGCAAGAATGTCCAAAATTTGTATCAGAAATTGAAAAAGAAAAATTAAATCTTGATAAGTTAAATAGTCTTTCAGACTTATACTTAAGACCACTAATAAACAAAAATATTGAAGAATTAATACTTGGATGTAGTCATTATCCTTTAATTTGTGACTTTTTAAGAAAAAAATTAGATTCAAATATAAAAATTATTGATCCATCGGTAGCATTAATAAAAAAATTTAATGAATCTTTTGCTATCACAGAAACTGACCGCTATGAGAGTATTTCTTTCGAAAATGTAAAATTTTTTGTTACTTCAGAAAGAGATGAGTTTTCCAATAAAGTAAAATTTTGGCTTGGAATTAATAAAGAAATTAGGTTGGTTAACCTCCGAAGTAATGTTTGATTCCTTAAGATGTAGAAGAGGTCAATCATGAATACAGTAACAGAGCTACTACAACCAGTTGAAAATGATCTTGATGATCTTATTTTAGAACTGAAAAATCTAATAGGAGCTGGTCACCCAATTCTTCAAGCCGCAGCAGAACACCTTTTTAGTGCTGGGGGGAAAAGATTGAGACCTGGTATAGTTTTATTAATTTCAAAAGCTATATCTCCTGAATTTTGCTTGTCAACCAAACATAAAAGGCTTGCTGAAATAACTGAGATGATTCATACAGCCTCATTAGTCCATGATGACGTTGTTGATGAGGCGTCTACAAGAAGAGGAGTAGATACAGTTCATAGTAGATTTAATACAAGAGTAGCTGTTTTGGCAGGTGACTTTTTATTCGCTCAAGCAAGTTGGCACCTAGCAAATCTTGAGAATGTAAATGTAGTTAAATTACTTAGTAGAGTAATAATGGATTTAGCTGAGGGTGAAATTAAACAAAATTTAAATAGATTTGATTCGGCTCAATCTTTTTCCAAATACATCAATAAAAGTTATTGTAAAACAGCATCATTAATAGCCAATAGTTGCAAAGCAGCTGGAGTTTTGAGTGGGATTAATGAAGAAAACTTAACCTCGTTGTATGATTTTGGCAAAAATATTGGTTTGGCATTCCAAGTTGTAGATGACATTCTTGACTTTACTGGAAATGATAAACAACTTGGAAAACCTGCTGTAAGTGATCTTGCTAGCGGTTATCTTACCGCCCCAGTTTTATATGCCTTGGAAGAAAATAAACAATTGTCAGTTCTTATAAACAGAGAACTTGCAGAAAAAGATGATTTAGATGAAGCTCTTAATATCGTCATGGAATCTAAAGCTATTGAAAGTTCAAGGAAACTAGCGGAGGATTTTGCAATGCTTTCTAAAGAAGCTATAGTCTGGCTTCCTGATTCAGAATATAAAAGAGCTTTAATGGCTTTCCCAGAATTTGTTCTAAGCCGTATTTATTAGATCTATTAGAAATAAATCTTTGAGCTAAATTAATATTAAAATTTTTTAAAAACCTAATTTTTTCGAGTAAATTTATTAATCATAGATTTATTTAATGTCATTAGATAAAAAAAATTCAATCAATAACATACTTGAAGAAAAGAGAATTTTTCCTCCATCAAAAAAATTTGCAGAAAACTCAAATATTAGTACTCAAGAAGAATTACTAAGTCTAAAAAAACAAGCATCAGATAATCCTATTCAATTTTGGGAATCTTTTGCAAAATCTGAATTAGATTGGTTTGAGCCATTTCAAACTGTATTAGATAACGAAAATGCGCCCTTTTTTAAATGGTTCAAAGAAGGAAAACTTAATATTACTTATAATTGCTTAGATAGACACATTAAGAGAGGGCTTGGAGGAAAGACTGCACTTATATGGGAAGGCGAACCCGGAGATAGCAAAAAATATACTTACGAAGAACTTCTAAAAGAGGTTTGTAAAGCAGCTAATGCATTAAAAGCAATTGGTGTAAAAAAAGGAGATTTGGTATGTATTTATATGCCGATGATTCCTGAAGCGATGTTTGCGATGTTAGCTTGTGCAAGAATTGGCGCGCCTCATTCAGTTGTCTTTGGAGGATTTTCTTCAGAAGCTTTAAAAGATAGGTTAATTGATGGAAACGCCAGATTTGTTATTACTGCTGATGGTGGCTTTAGAAAAGATAAGGTGATTGAACTTAAGAAAGCAGTTGATGCGGCCATTGAAAGTGGGGCAGATAAAGTTGTTGAAAAAGTAGTTGTTGTTCAACGATCCCAAAAAAATATTTCGATGGTTGGTGATAGAGATTTTTGGTGGCATGAATTATTAAAAGATCAAAAAGATCATTGTGAACCAGAAATAATGAATAGCGAAGATAGACTTTTTATTCTTTACACTTCAGGCTCTACTGGAAAGCCCAAAGGTGTAGTTCACACTACGGGTGGTTATAATCTTTGGTCCCATTTGACATTTAAATGGATTTTTGACTTAAAAGATGACGATATTTACTGGTGTACTGCTGATGTTGGTTGGATTACAGGTCATAGTTACATAGTTTATGGGCCTTTATCTAATGGTGCTACAACCTTAATGTATGAGGGAGTGCCAAGGCCCTCAAATTTAGGGGCTTTTTGGGAAATTGTTCAAAAATATAAGGTTTCTATTTTTTATACTGCACCAACTGCAATAAGAGCATTTATGAAGTCTGGTCGTGAAATACCTGATAAATATAATTTGGAGAGTCTTAGACTTTTGGGCACAGTTGGTGAACCAATTAATCCTGAAGCATGGATGTGGTACAAGGATGTTATTGGTAAAGATAAATGCCCTATTGTTGATACTTGGTGGCAAACTGAGACTGGTGGCGTGATGATAAGCCCCTTGCCTGGAGTCGTTGCTACAAAGCCAGGTTCAGCTACTTTCCCTCTGCCAGGAATCGATGTTGAAATTGTCGATAAGAATGGAGATAAGGTTAAGGAGAATGAGGGTGGCTATTTAATTATTAAGAAACCTTGGCCAGGAATGATGAGAACAATTCACGGAAACTCAGAGAGATATTTGGAAAGTTATTGGGAATACATTTCCATTAAAGGAGAAAGAAATGTTTATTTTGCTGGAGATGGAGCACGCATTGATGAAGATGGATATATTTGGATTATGGGAAGAGTTGATGATGTCATAAGTGTTTCAGGACATCGGTTAGGAACAATGGAAATAGAATCTGCTTTGGTAAGTCATAAATCAGTTGCAGAGTCTGCAGTTGTTGGCAAAAAAGATGATTTAAAAGGTGAAGTTATAGTTGCTTTTGTATCTCTAGAGAAAGACGTGAACGGTTCTTCAGAATTAGTAGAGAATTTAAAGAAACATGTTGTTAATGAAATTGGAATTATCGCAAAGCCTGAAAAAATTATAATTTCTGACTCTCTTCCGAAAACACGTAGTGGAAAAATTATGAGGCGAATTTTAAGATCTTTGGCCGCTGGAGAAAAAATTAGTGGTGATATAAGCACTCTTGAAGATAGTTCTGTTTTGGAAAAGCTTAAAGAATTATCCTAATCAAATGTATCAATTAGATTGGAAATTTTTTTTATAGTATTTCTTTTGAAATCATCATCGGCCCAGTCTCCCAAAAAATTTTCTCTTATTCCTGCACTTGCAATTATAGTGTGTGTACCTTTTAATATTACCCCCTTAGAATTATCTTCTTTTCTTGCTTTCAGACAAGAAAATAATTTATCTGTTTGATCTAATTCGTCTGAGTTGAATTTTATTAGGAAGTTATTTTTTTGATTGTATGTTTTTTCAATTAATCGCAAAGTTCTTTCAGGGCTTGGGCTGAATTCACTATTGAATTCTAATTTTTGAGAAATTTGTTTCAACAATGGAATTGATTTGTTAGCACTGAAGTTATTAAAACTAATTGATATGAATTTTTCGCAATTTCTTCCACCATCAGGGGATATTAGATGAAGTTTACAGCCTAGGCTATGACCAATTCTTATTGAAGGAATTGATGCTCCTATTCTCTTGGATAAAGATATTCGGCAATTCTTGAAATCCTTCCATGCTTTAATAGCAAGTTGTTGGTGATCAAATTGTGGAGTGTATTTATATGCATGTACTGCATAGTTTTTATTAATTAGACTCTCTATAAATCTTCTATAAGTTAAATCTGGTTTAGAAGCTAGATAACTTCCACCAATAAATTCCACAATTTTTTTAGGATTTGAGGGCCAATAACAAAAATTGTTAAATTGATATTTTGTAAAAGTCATCTTTCATGAACTAATAAAGTCTCAAGATTTATTTTTTAATCATGTTTCTTAATTTATATTAATTTAAGAGAAATTTTTATTAAATGCGTCAAGATAAATGAGAGTGTTTTCAGTTAATTGGAACAATTTAACAAAAAAGAATTAAATCAATTGGATTTTCTTCAGGATCAAGTTATCAGTTATCCTTCTGAAGAGAGTGTTGCTATTCAAAATAAAAAAATTAAAAAAATTTTAATTGTTGATACTGAAACAACAGGTTTAGACGAAAATAAAGATGAAGTGATAGAAATAGGTTGTATATTGTTTGATGTATCTTTTAAGTGCGTGCTTTCTCAGGTCTCATTTTTATTCCCGGTCAAAAATAATGAAGCCGAACATGTTAATGGTATATCTGCAGAAGTAACTAACATTTCTCAACCATGGGAAGATGGGCTGAATTTCTTTTTAAAACTTGTTGATTGTTCTGATTTTATTGTCGCGCATAATGTGGAGTTTGATAAGAAATGGTTTGGGAGAGGAAGATTACCTAAACTTAATAAAAAATGGATATGCAGTTTAGAGGATATTAATTGGTCTTTTCAAAAATCATTAAAAAATAGACCTTCAGTAACCGATCTAGCTTTATCTTTTTCAATTCCAGTTTGGAATTTACATAGAGCATTATCTGATTGTTTTTACATATCAGAGGTCTTCAAAAAATGCGATAATTTAGAGGAACTTTTACTTAAAGCTACTGAACCAAGGTATTTATACAAGGCACTCATTGGTTACGAAGATAGGTCTTTAGCTAAAAATGCTGGGTTCAGATGGAATAGTCCTGTGCAAGGAGCTTGGTCAAGAAAATTAACTGCTGAGGAGGCAAAAAATCTTGATTTTAGAGTAGAGATTTTGAATTAATAATAAATAAATTTTTGACTAAGAAAATACTTAGTGCATCTTGCAGGGCATCCACTTCTTACCCATTTTATGTGCTCCAATACATCCGTATTTTGAGGCAGCCTTTTCAGCTTCTTGTTTAGTATTAAATAGATCAGACATAATATTTTCTTTGTTTGAATTTGAAATTTGTTTGGAATGGTTATGATGATTGCTTTGAGAATTGGGTGAATACTCCCATATTCCCATTGTCGTCACACCTGCAGAGATAATTCCCATCCCAACTACTGATAAATTGACTATTCCCATTGCTACAGCTCCAAAAGAAAATACACCCATTGGGACTATTCCAATACTTATTACACCCATTGGCACTATTCCTATTGAAACTATACCAAGAGGTGCTATTCCAAAAGCAATTTTTTTTGGTTTTGTACCGCAATGCTGATTCTCTTTATTTGTATTGATTTCCAATAGTTTTTCTAAATGTTAAATTAAAATTGTCTCACAGAACAATCAATCAAAGATTAATTTCTACTTGAATTAAAAATTTTGAATTATTTTTTAGAACTTTGAATAACTTAAAAAATCTTAGAGGAACAGTCGACCTATTGCCTGCTCAATTAATAAAGTGGCAAAACGTTGAGAAAATTTTAGTAGAGCAGCTTGAAAGAGCATCTATCAAAGAAATAAGAACACCAATATTGGAAATGACCGAATTATTTATAAGAGGAATTGGTGAAGGAACAGATGTTGTTAGTAAGGAAATGTATACATTTCTTGATAGGGGAGAAAGATCTTGCACTCTTAGACCTGAAGGAACAGCCTCCGTTGCACGAGCGTTAATACAAAATGGAATATCGTCTAATCCTCTTGAGAAACTTTGGTATATGGGTCCGATGTTTAGATATGAAAGACCTCAAGCAGGAAGGCAAAGGCAGTTCCATCAGTTAGGTGTTGAGTTTATAGGATACGATTCAGTTAGAAGTGATGTTGAAATTATTGCTCTAGCTTGGGATATGTTAGGTAAATTAGGAATAAAAGAACTTAATCTTGAAATAAATACATTAGGTGATGAAAATGATAGGTTAAATTTTCAAGAATCCTTTTTAAGATGGCTAGAAAAAAATAAAAGTTCTCTAGATTTAGATTCTCAGAAAAGAATTGCTAAAAATCCCTTAAGGATTTTGGATTCTAAAGATATTCAAACAAAAAAAGCACTTGAGAATGCCCCAAGATTATTTAATTTTTTGTCTGAAAAAAGTCAAAAAAGATATATAGATTTTAAAAAACAATTAGAGTTTTTAAAAATACCTTACTTGGAAAATTTTAATCTGGTAAGAGGTTTAGATTATTACACCCATACAGCCTTTGAAATTACTAGTGGTGCTCTAGGCTCCCAAGCTACAGTTTGCGGAGGAGGAAGATACGACAATTTAATACAACAAATGGGAGGGCGAAATACCCCTGCGATTGGATTTGCTATGGGCTTAGAACGATTGATATTATTAGCGGGAAAAGAGCTTGATGTTCCTAGAAATACTGATATTTATATTATTAATCAAGGCGATGTTGCAGAATCATTAGCTATGAATTTATCTAGAAAATTAAGAAATTATGATTTGTTAGTTGAGTTGGATTTAAGTGGAGCCTCATTCTCTAAACAATTTAAAAAGGCTAATAAACGAAAGTCTAAAAGTATTATCATTATTGGAGATGATGAGGCGACTAATAGGAAATTTGTTATAAGGCTGTTTGATCAATCAGGTAATGAGAACAAAGAAGAAGTTATATCTTTTGAGGATGACATTGTATTAGAAAAGTGGATAAATAATAACTTACTTGCAAATTGATGCTATTTAATTTATTGATAATTTGTCTTTCAATATTTGTTTTTTTTAATTTAAGAAATCTTCTTAAATTAAATAGAAAACAAAAAGTTTTGAAGGCTAAAAAATTATCAACTTTCAATAAGAAGAATTTTAATAATTGGATGAATCTAACTAAAAAAGAAAGATACAACTTATCAAAACAAGATTCTGTAAACTATATGGATAGAAGAAAACTATTATTAGAAGAAATTAGAAACGAATATAAAAAAATTTCTAGAGAAAATTCTAAGGGAAACATTAAAAAAAAATAATTATGGAGAATTTCTGGACCTCAAATAAAAAGATAAATGGTTTGAGGCATTTTGTTTTAGTAAATGAGACTTATGAACAAGGAAATATTATTTATTTAATGGTTTCTGTACTAGATTCTGAAATTAATTTAAAAACTACTTATGAAGATTTAATAAATAGTGGAAATTGGCACAAGGGTTGGATCAATCTTCCAAAGCTTCAATCGATTACTGAAGAATATGTTGAATTTAAATCCATTAATAAAGGTGAAGGTATTGATGAGATATTTATTAATGAAGATTCTTTTTTTAATATTTCTTAATTTGAGATAAATCTTTAAATCCCTTTTTCTTTATAGAGACTAGGTTTTTTATTGCTTAATAATTATTTAAAAGTTTTACCCCTTTCGAAAAAATAAAATTAACGTTATCAAGGATTAATAATATTTTAGTTAATTCAATGTTAGGGGATATATGGAGCTCATCTGAGTTGACCGCTGAAAAACTAGGAATAACTGAAATTAAACTTTCATTTTTACGTGAAAATGGAATACTCAAACCCGGGATTCATTGGAAAAGCTCTCCACTAGGTCAGAACAAACCTTGGAAACCCAAAGCGCTATACAATATAAAAATGTGCAGAAAAATAATTAATAAATTTTATTTTGAAGAAAACCTAAATATTGCTGCTTAAATTTAGTATATTTTTTTCTGATTGATTTGGAAAAATATGTAAAATATTTACTCGATGAGATTCTCATCCTTACACTCAATTAGAGTGTTTTGCAAAGTTGGATATAAGTTAATCATATCAATATATTGTTTTGATTTTCTGTATGATTTTGCAGCCTTTTTGTAATGAACTTCAGATTTCATTTCTAGTGAAAATTTTCTAGAAGACTTTTGAGAAGCAGTCATAATATTAGATGTCTTATCCCATTTTTAATAATTGTTTTAAAATGCGGCAATAAACAGGATGGGTTAATGAAACAAAACATCTTTAAATGTCAGCAAAATAAAATTTATTAAACTTATTTGAATTTAAAACTACTGATTTATTTTATAAAACTTATATCTCTAGGAATAATTTTTCTACTTTAAATCTACATTCTTTGCTCCTGGATTGCCCTATGAAGATTTTTTGATTAGAAATAGCTAGGATTACTAACCTTTACAATTTTGTTATGAATTCAACTGTTTGGTGAAATATAAAGTATTCTCAAAACGTTTAAGCTAATCAATTCCTAAATGCAAACCTATGGAAATCCAGATACTACCTACGGATGGTGGGCTGGTAATTCAGGTGTAGCGAATCGCTCAGGAAAATTCATTGCTGCTCATGTAGCTCATGCAGGATTAATTGTTTTCTGGGCGGGTGCATTCACCCTTTTTGAACTTTCACGATTTGACCCAAGCGTCCCAATGGGGCATCAACCTCTAATCGTTCTTCCTCATCTAGCAACTCTTGGAATAGGGTTTGATGCTAATGGTGTTGCTATGGGAGATACTAAACCTGTTCTAGCGATAGCAATAGTTCACTTAGTTTCTTCTATGGTTTTAGCAGCCGGGGGACTTTTACATTCTTTACTTCTTCCTGGAAATCTAGAAGATTCTGATGTAGCAAGAGCCAGAAAATTCAATATTGAATGGGATAATCCAGACAAATTGACATTTATTCTTGGTCACCATCTAATTATTCTTGGTTTCGCAGTTATTGCTTTTGTCGAATGGGCAAGAGTTCATGGAATTTATGATCCAGCTATTGGTTCAGTAAGACAGGTTGAGTATGAATTAAATTTAGCCAAAATTTGGAATCATCAGACAGACTTTTTGACTATTGATAGTCTTGAAGAAGTAATGGGAGGTCATGCTTTCCTTGCTTTCGTTGAGATTACTGGTGGTGCTTGGCATATTGCTACTAAGCAAGTTGGTGAATATACCAAATTCAAAGGAAAAGGCCTTCTCTCTGCAGAAGCTGTTCTTTCCTGGTCATTAGCTGGAATAGGCTGGATGGCTATTATTGCAGCCTTCTGGAGTGCAGCTAACACAACAGTTTATCCAACTGAATTCTTTGGTGAACCACTTGAATTGAAATTTAGTATTTCTCCTTATTGGGTAGATACTGTTGATCTTCCTGACGGTGAGTACACTTCAAGGGCGTGGTTAGCTAATGTCCATTACTATTTCGGATTCTTCTTTATTCAAGGTCATCTATGGCATGCTTTAAGAGCACTAGGCTTTGACTTCAAGAGAGTTACAAATGCTATCAGTAATATTGATAGTGCTACAGTTACTCTTAAAGATTAATTCTCAAATTTTCATACCAATATCAAAAGGCTCCTATTACAGGAGCCTTTTTTATTTGAAAAATTTTGTTTATTAATTTAGATTTAGAATTATATATTTTTTGAAATCATTGAATATTTTTTCGATACAGAATAAAGATATTTTTTCAAATTCTCTATTGATAAGTTTTTTGGGATTATTAATTATATTTTTTTTGTTGATTTTTGGGAGAAAATTTAAACTAGCTGTTCAACTTGAGAGATTTGGATTACCGATAGCTGTCATATCAGGAATTCTGGGTATATCTATAGGCCCATTTGGAGCGATACACTTTTTGCCAAAAGAAACAATCAATGTTTGGAGTAATTTTCCTACTCCTCTTTTATCATTAGTCTTCGCAACTTTAATGATGGGAAGACCGATTCCAAATATAAATGGTTTAGTTAAACCAATTTTTAATCAATTTCTATTAGCTCTTTCACTAGGTTTCGGACAATTTTTTGTCGGTGGTCTTGTTGTTAAATATTTTCTGCCTCCATCTATGGATGCAAACCCTCTAATGGGTTGTTTAATAGAGGTAGGTTTTGAGGGTGGTCATGGAGCTGCATCAATAATCGGTGAAAGTTTTAATAAACTCGGTTTCCCAAATGGGTTAGATCTTGGTTTGGCTATGGCAACAATGGGTCTTTTATCCTCTTCAATATTGGGTAGCATATTTATTTTTCTTGGTAGAACTTTAGGCCTTTCAGATACTGAGGAAATTATTGAACAAAAAGAAACTATAAATGGAAAAAATAAGATTGGAATTTTTGCAGATTTAAGAATTTTGATAATAAATCTTGGATTCTCTGGTTTGGCAATTTCTTTTGGTGTTTTGCTACTTAAATTTTTAAGGTATATTTCAAGTTCTTTTGGTGATTTTTCGAAGGAAATTATTTTTTCACTACCAGTATTTCCTTTTATCCTTATAGGTTCGCTCCTTATTAGATATATTTTAGAAAAAACCAAAAATACAGAATTTATTTCAAATATTCTGCAAAGGGAGATTGGTATTTTATCCACAGACTTATTGATTTTTACAGCTATGGCAAGTTTAGATATTGCCGTTGTTTTTGATAATTGGATACTTATTTTAGTGTTTACTATTTTCGGTTTATTGTGGAATTTAATCTGCATTGCTTATTTCGCATACTTTATTTTTGATGATTATTGGTTTGAAAAAAGTTTGATAGAGTTTGGAAATTCTACAGGTGTAGTAGCTTCTGGGTTACTTCTTTTAAGGCTTTCAGATCCTAAAAATATTTCTAAGACTTTACCAATTTTTACGTCAAAACAGCTATTCGCTCAGTTAATTCTTTCTGGAGGACTATTCACAGTTCTTGCACCATTAATGATTTCTAAAATTGGGTTAGATTATTGGACAGAAATTTGTGCCCTAATTACATTCGCAATTCTTTCTATCGCATTGATTTTTAATAAATTAGAGATGAAAAAGTTTCAATAAGAACCCTAGAATGGTAAAAAGCCTAAAATTTTATTTTAATGTCATTTACACCCTACGATATTCCACCTCAAGAAAATAAAGGGAAGTGGTTTAGGAGTCATTTACTTGGAAGGGAAATCGAACTTGGTGAATTGTATAGTCTTGGATCAAATGATTTAGATTTGCTTATGGCAGAGACTGCAGAAATTAGAAGCGATCTTGATTTTAAGGAAAAAAATATAGGCAAATTTAGGACTGCAGGATATTTTTTGGAGTTAGCAAGAATAATTGAGAAAAGGAAGTTGTTGGAAAGTTAATTAGATGGGAAATAATTCTTCCTAGAATATGGTTCCCATAATTCGTATTTATGCATTAAAGATTTAAATTCTTTATTTTTCTCAAATGATTCTAACCAGTTTTTTATTGAGGGTTCAAAATAATTTGTTCTTTTTTGGCTTTCACAAGCTATTTTAAATTGTCTGACAAAAGGCCAAATAGACCAATCAGCGATTGTGGGGCTATCTCCAAATAAGTATTTGTTTTCTGAAAGAAGTTCGTTACATCTCTTTATAAATTTAATTGCATTTGTGAAATGAAATTCTTCATCACTATTCTTATATCTTGTGGCATATTTAAATCGATCTAAATGATATTTGAATTCGTTATCGTTTTCATTAATTATTTCAAAAATATCTTCTTTTTTGTTTTCAGGAAAATAAATTAATTTGATGTTTTCCTTTTTTGACTCTAAGAGAGCCCACTGGATAATTTCAAGACTTTCTTCAATAACTTGACTATTTTTTTTTATAAGTATTGGAACCGTTTTCGTATTTGACTTATTTAAAAAATCTAGAGGTTTATTTTTTAAATCAATTTCTCTTATCTCTACTTTAATTTCACAAATTAACAGGGCCCATCTTGCACGAATTGCATATGGACATCTTCGAAATGAATATAAAATATCGTTTTTCATATTGTAAAAACTTTTAATTTCCCTAATTCTTTGAGTATTATCTAAATAGGATTAGTATTAATTTTACAACGCAAATGTCGGGATATGTTTACCTTATTAGAGTAGGAGACCTTTATAGGATCGGGAAAACGGATAATCTTGAAAAGAAAATTAAGAAATTAAAGCCAGATGAATTATTAACATCAATTATGACAAAGGAGCCAGAAACTCTTGAAGCAAGATTACTAAGAAAATATAAGTCGCAAAGAATTCCTGAAACTGGTTATTTAAAGCTTTCTAAAAGACAAATTAGAGAATGTAAAAAGCAATTTGAATTAAAGGGTAGCTTACCTCACACTTTAGATGCTGAAGTTTCCATAACTCTATTCGCATCTTTTTTATTGTTTACATTAAGTTCCCTTATTTTTAATTATTTAAATTTTGGATTTGTAAAATCTATATCTTATTCTTTCGGAATGGCATCTTTACCAATGGTTATATTATTTATTACGGGTAGTTTTGGCGGATACTTTTCTGAAGATTTATCTCTTTTTTCATTGTTAACTAATCGAATAAAAGGTTTATTTATTGCAATTGCAATGCTTTCAATGGCTTACTTAATTTTTAATTTAGGTTAAATTTCATAGTTACAATTTAAGGCGATTTCAAATGGAACTGATTGGGTAGGTAACTTAAGAATAGTTGAGCATATTTCAGCAATATCTTCAGGTTGTGTCATGCTTGATTTGTCTAAAGAAGAGATATTTTGGGCCATTTTTGTATTAACCCAGCTTGGGCAAATTGCAGTAATTCTTATATTTTTATCCCAACCTTTATTTTTCATAGTTTGGCATAATCCCATCAAAGCAAACTTTGAAGAAGAATAAGCGGCTAAATCACCTTTGGATCTTTTCCCACTCATTGAAACTAAAACAATAATTCTTCCTCTTCCAGAGGTACATAAATGATCCCAAGAAAGCCTGCATAAATGCCAAATTGCCAAAAAATTTATATTTAATGTATTTAAAATGTCTTCTTCATCACCATCTTTGTATAAGAAAGGAACTTTCGATAATATTCCAGAACAATTTATTACTGAATCAAATCCTCCAAATTCATCTACGGTATTCTTTATCCAATTTTCGGCTGTAATTTTTTTTAAAGCATCATAGTGGTTGATTATAATTTTCCCTTCTGGCCATTTTTTTGGATCAATAGCGCTTCCTTTTAATGATTCTAAATCTCTTATGCCAACACTAATTCTATTGCCTTCTTTTAATTCTTTATGTGCAATATTTAGTCCAATACCTCTACTAGCTCCACTTATTAATATGGTTCTCATTTTTTAACTATATGTTTGGAAATAATATCCTAAGTAACATTTTAAATTCTCTTCCATGCATAATCATAAGACCTTTCTTCACACTCCATGGAGCCTTTATAAACATTACGCACATAGCATATACAATCTCTTTTAAAGAAAGAGTATCAGTTAGAAACCCATACCATTGATTTTTAGGTAGTTGGAAAAAACTGCCAAAAAATTCTCTCAATAGTTTCTCATCAAACCTCATGAGTTTTTCTAATCCAAATTGGTAAAGTGATTTCTTCCTAATTAATTCTTTTGACCATAAAGTTTCCCAACCTTTTCTAGCAATATGATAGGTACTTAGATTTTTGTTTTTAATTGCTTCTGAGACTGCCTTCGCGACAAGTGGAGCTCTTCTTAAAACATTACCAATTAAATATCCAGATGCAGGATGTACCATTGAAGCAGCACCACCATATCCAAGTATTTGTTGTTTGAAATCTGGGATTGGCATATTCATAGGAAGAAATAAGCCAAGCTCTTCGTGCTGCATGCTTGTGATTGATATATTTCGATAAGAAAGCCTCTTCTCTAGTCTCTCTTTTAAATTTTCCATTGTTAGAGGATTTACCAAACCAAGAGATGTCTCTTCAAGAAAATATTTCCCATCCCCCATATCCATGGCATAAAGAAAAGTTGGAGGTTCTTTTTTTTGCTCATCGTTAAGATGATCATTTCTATAGTCCATTAATACAAACTGCCCTTTCTTAAGTGGAGGTTTACTAAAATTACCTACTATCCCATAACAAGTTTGGACTGCCAAAGGACCACAGGATTTTAATTTAAGAAAAACAGGATCATACCCTGTTGCATCTACTACTAATCTTGCAGAGTAAGTTTTGCCATCTTTTGTAGTTACTGTACTTTTGTATTTTTCAAAATGTATTTTGTTTGCAAAGCCTTGATGCCATTTAATAAAAGACTTATTACATTCTTTAAACCAATAATTGTGGAGTTTCTTCTTATCAAATAGTCCATAATCTAGTGAATGTTCCGTGGCTTTATTCTCGTCGTCCTGCTCTTCTAAAGCGCCATGCCCAAAAAAACTTACAGTATTTTTCCATCTATATTCAAGTAAATCCTGAAGCCCGAGTTGATCAACTTCTTTCCCCCAAATGCCATATGTATTTGGCCAAGGTTCATCTGGTCCATTTGGAGAAAGCACTTCAACATCTAATTTTTCCTTCCCTAAAGCTGAGGCAATAGCCATACCCGCAGGCCCTGCACCCAAAACAAGAACATCTGGTATATTTTCTTTTGACATTAAATATAAATCTTATGATTAAAGAAATTTATGGAACAAATTATTGCTTCTGAACCCAGGGTTATATTTTTCATCCAATACTTATAATGAGAGTAGATTAATAATAGTCAAATTACTCAAATACTAGCGACTAAGTTTTCAGTGTTTTAACAATAATTTATAAGATTACAAAATAAAAAAAACTTTATTTATTTTTTTATCATAAAAAAAATATAGGAATTTAAATGATTAAAAATAAAAATATTTTAATTACTGGAGGTAATTCAGGAATAGGGTTTTTTGCCATTATTAATTTACTTAAGACGAAAAATATTTTATATGTTGTAATAAAAAACGAATTTAGAAAGAATGAATTTCTCAGAAAAATCGAGAAACATTTTGATAAAAATTACCTTAGTAAATTTTTAATTATTATTGAAAATTGTGATCTTTCAGATCTAGAGAATATTAAAAAAATTAAGGATTACTTTTTTATTAAAAACATTTTTTTAGATGTGCTTGTCTTAAATGCAGGATTGCAATATACAGGCTCTTTTTACCCTAAAGTATCAAAACAAGGCATAGAACTAACTTTTGCAGTAAACCATCTTGCACATTTTTACTTAGTAAATGTCCTAAAAGATTTTATTAGAGATAAAGAAGAATCTAGAATCATTATTACATCATCAGATGTACACGACCCTAAAAGTTCAGGTGGCAATATAGGAAAGAAAGCGGGACTTAATAACCTAGTTAATTTGAGAAAAAAAGTAACTGGGCAATTTATAAATTTTAATGCTGATGAAGCTTATAAAAATAGTAAGTTGTGTAATATTTTGTTTGCTAAAGAACTTGAAAAAAAATTAAAAACTTCCTCGAGTAAAATTTCTGTAATTACTTGGGCTCCTGGTCTAGTAATACCAAATGATGATCTTGGTTTTTTTAGATACAGTAAGCGTTTTAATCTCTTTGGATATTTAATTTTTTCTAAAGCTGCAAAAAATATTTTAGGAATTTCTGAAAGTATAGAAAATGCTGGTAGGATACTTTCTGAAATTGTTTTTGAATCAAATTTAAATAATATTGGTTACGTTCATTTAAGTAATAAACTTATATCTTTTAAAAAACATAAATTAGTTGAAAGTAATGTTAGTGATGAGGCAAATAATTCTGAGTTGGCATCAAAACTCTGGATTTTAAGTGAAGAGATTTGTAGATCATTTGGCTTTGTTACTTTCAATATTTAAGGTTTGTGTTGGGAATGCAAACTCTATATTATTAACCGCAAATTCCTCAATAATTCTTAAATTTATAGATTGTTGAGCTTCCATTGCGGCGAGATAATTATTTGTTGGGATGTAATAAACAAGTTCGAAATTAAGACTGAAGTCGCCGAAATCTGTGAAATGACATCTATCAAAAGAAGCATCTTTTGTCTCTTCAACTATTTTTTTAATTATTATTGGAATCAATTTCATAAGTTTTGGAGAGGTTTCATAAACAACTCCCAATTTATGCACTAACCTTCTTTTTTCCATTTGTGCGTAATTTGAAATTATTCCATTTGTTAGGGCGCTATTGCTCATTACTATTACTTCTCCATTAATACTTCTTATCCTTGATGATCGTACTCCTACTCTCTCAACCATTCCGAGGACTCCATCAGATTTTATAAACTCACCTTTTTGAAAAGGTTTATCAAGCAAAATTGTTATATATTCAAAAAACTCCTGAACTGGATCTTTCAGAGCTAATCCTGCTCCAATTCCTCCTGCACTTAGTAAAGCCCAAATAGCAGTCATTTGAACACCTATATTTTGTAAGAAAAATATTGAGCCAATGGTCCAAGTTAATGCTTTTATCAATGGAGTTAGTGAAGATACCATTGAACTAATTGAGGAATCATTAATTTTCGAGGTCGATTCTGTTAAAGATCTTATTAAAACTTTATTGAGAGCTTTTATAATGATAATTAATATAAATAATTTCAAAATATTCAATAAGACAGAGATAAAAGTTATTTCATCAGCAAAAAAGTAGTCAATTGATAAATAAAATGAGAGGAGGAACCCTATAGGTTTTATAATTCCAGAGATTACCTCAAAAATAAAATCATCAAAATTTGTTTTTGTTCTTTTGGAAATCTTTTTAAAAAATGTTTTTGAAAGTTTAGAAATTATTATGGACAATAAAGTTCCAATAAAAAAAATAGTTATTGCCAGAAGGAAGTTTTCAGTAACAAATTTCATATTCAAATAAACCTTAAAAATTTATCTCTAATAAAATTTTAAATTATCTCTAAACAACAATCCAGTATTAATTTTTCTTTAACTCAGTATTATATTTCTAATTTCTTTAAATTCTTTTCTATCCGCAGTTTTGCATAATTCAAAAATTATTGATTCAGTTGTTGTTATGAACGCCCCACTCTGAGTCATTCTTTGTAATGCTATTTCATGATCTGCTCTATTTCTACTTCCCATGGCATCCGATATGAGAATAACTTCAAATCCTTTTTGTAAACTATCTAAGACTG
>QCMA01000008.1 GCA_003214115.1 Prochlorococcus sp. AG-418-I21 | reverse complement strand
ATTGAGAATGAAGGTATAGTAATTGATTCTAAGAGTGGAACTTCTGGAGGTGGTAGAGAACCAAACCAAAAGTTACTCTTATCAGAATGTGGAGAGGGTCTATCAGCATATGGATTGATAAACCATAGACACATTTCAGAGATCGAGCAAGTAGCATCTTTAATTTCTGGAAATAAAATTGAACTGCTTTTTACACCTCATTTAGTTCCAATTTCAAGGGGTATGCATTCGACTATATATGGGAGATTAAGAGATCCAGGATTAACTTCTGATGATTGCAGAATTCTTTTAGATAATTATTATAGAAATTTCAAAAATATTAAAGTCTTACCTGTGGATACTTTTCCATCCACAAAATGGGTTAAAAATACAAATCAAATTTTCCTTTCTGTTAAAGTTGATATTAGAAATGGAAGGATTATCATATTATCTGTAATTGATAATTTGTTAAAAGGACAGACTGGGCAAGCAATTCAAAATTTAAATATTATGAGCGGATTTTCAATGGATGAAGGTCTTGAGTTAACTAATAATTTTCCATAAAATTACTTCTTATCAAAAAACCAGCATGAGAAATTGAGTGAGGTAAAATTTTATGCTCAAGTATTTGTATTCTTTTGGAAAGAGATTCAATATCATCATCATCTTTAATTGACAAAGCAGCTTGCATTATCAATGATCCACTATCTACCTCCTCCTCAACAAAATGTACTGAACAACCAGTTATTTTTGAACCTTTTATTATTGAGTCCTTTATCGCAGAACCACCTTTGTATGCAGGAAGTAATGAAGGGTGAATATTAATAATTTTATTCCTAAACTTATTGATAAAGAAAGGAGTGACAATTTTCATCCAGCCTGCCATAACAATAAGTTCAATATCGAAATTATTTAAAGTATTTATAATTTCTAATTCAAATAGCTCTTTTTGCGAAAAGTCTTTACCTCTTATTATTTTGTGAGGAATTTTTGCCCTTTTAGCTCTTTTTATACAACCTGCATCATCTTTGTTAGTTATAAGAACTTTTATATCTATATCTAATTCTCGTTTTTCTGAAAGATTAATTAGCTCCTGAAAGTTTGTTCCTTTCCCAGAAGCAAGTACACCTATTTTTAATTTTGGAGAAAATCTTCTAAATTCTGATATCTCAGGAGAAATTATGTAATTAAATGCTTTATCCAAAGTTTTTTATTTATTCCAATGATAAATTCATATCAAATAAAAAAAAACCTCAATTTTAATTGTTTATATACAAAAACATATTTATTTGAAGATAATAATTTAAACAAATTTAAATGATTCAAATCTATGTACTATTCGTATAGATATAATTGAATAATAAATAAAAGAAACAAATATATAAAATGAATGGAGATTTAAACTCTTGGGATAAATTTTGTAATTATCTTTGGTTTGATAAAAAATTAAATATTTGGTTAGACATAAGCAAAATTAATTTCACAAGTAAAGAGATAAAAAATTTAGAAGATAAATTTATAGATGTTTTTTCATCAATAAAAGAATTAGAAAATGGGGCAATCTCAAATATTGATGAAAATAGACAAGTTGGACATTATTGGCTTAGAAATCCATCAATTTCACCCTCTTCAAAAATAGGAGAGGAAATTACAGCAAATATTAATGCAATCTCTGAATTTGGAAAACAAATTTTAAATGGAGATATTAAGAATAAGAATAATCAGCAGTATACTGATGTTTTATGGATAGGAATTGGTGGTAGTGGGTTAGGACCATTACTTATTACAGAGTCACTGCAGAAGTGTTCTATTGGCCTAAATTTTTCATATATCGATAATGTTGATCCTTTTTTAATTAGCGAAAAGTTAGAAGAGTTATCTGAAAATTTATCAACAACATTGTTTGTAGTAGTAAGTAAATCAGGTGGTACGCCTGAACCTAGAATTGCTATGGAAATTATTAAAAGTCACTGCGAAAACAATTCTCTTGAATGGAATTCTAATGCTATAGCTATAACTATGAAAGATAGTAAGTTATTTAAAAAAGCCACTTCTGAAAATTGGTTAAAAATATTTAATTTGCAAGATTGGGTTGGAGGAAGAACTAGTATTACAAGCTCTGTAGGATTACTTCCATTAGCTCTTATTAATGAAAATATATCTGAATTTATTCGAGGTGCATCATTAATGGATGAAGCCACACGTATAAGTGATCTTAAAAATAATCCAGCAGCACTATTATCATCCGCATGGTATTTAACTGGGGATGGTATTGGAAAGAGAGATATGGTCGTATTACCTTATAGAGATAGGTTACAGGTATTTAGTAAATATCTCCAGCAATTAGTAATGGAATCATTAGGAAAGAAATTTAATAGAAATGGTGAAGTAGTTAATCAAGGTATTTCCGTTTTTGGTAATAAAGGATCTACAGATCAACATGCTTATGTTCAGCAACTTAGAGATGGTATTGATAATTTCTTTTGTATTTTTATTGAATTATTAGATTCTCCATCTACTAATATTTTTGATGAAAAAGAGGATCCTAAAGAATATCTTTCTGGTTTTTTGCAAGGAACCAGATCAGCACTCTCTACTGAAAACAGACAAAGTATTACTATTACGTTAGAAAAGTTAAATTGTTTTTCACTAGGTGCCTTAATCGCTTTATTTGAGAGGGCTGTATCCTTCTACGCTGAATTGGTAAATATAAATGCATATGATCAACCTGGAGTTGAAGCTGGAAAGAAAGCAGCAGCAAATATTATTGAGTATCAACAAAAAGTAAGTAATTTATTAGATGAAGGTGGAGAATATTCTATAAATGACATAACATCATTATTTGATAATTCAGTTAGTGAACCTATATTTTTCATACTCCGTGAAATGTGTTTCGGTAAAGATAATTATTTAGTTAAGGGCGATTGGTCAAATCCAAATTCATTAGTTATTCAAAAAATAAATTCTTAAACAACAATATTCATAATTTTTCCTTTAACAATAATTATTTTTCTTATTTCCTTATCTTGAGTCCATTTTAATATGTTTGGTCTTTTAAGAGTCAATTCTTTAATTTGATCTTCACTCATATCATTATTAATATTTACTTTGTCTCTAACTTTTCCATTCACTTGGATTACTAGTTCATATGAATCTTCCTTTAGTGCCTCGGCATTAAAGGAAGGCCAGTATTCTAAATGCACAGACTTTTTAAATCCTATAAGATGCCATATTTCTTCTGCAATATGAGGTGCAAATGGAGCCAACAAAATACAAAATGTTTTTAATGCATCAATTTTTAAATTATTGTTTACGCCATTAATGGAATTTGATATTGAATTATAAAACTTCATTAGTTCTGAAATCGCAGTATTAAATTGGTTATTTAAAATGTCATTTGAAATTTCTTTTATAGCGATATTCATTGACTTTATTAAACTTTTTTCTTTATCTGGATATGAATTAGATTTACTATTTATATCTTTTGCACAATTTATATAAAGCTTCCAAATCCTACTTAAAAATCTAAATTGTCCTTCTACATCTGTATCTCCCCATTCCAAATCTTTTTCTGGCGGTGCTTTAAATAATATAAACATTCTTGCAGTATCTGCTCCATATTTTTTAATTACTGATTCAGGGTCTATTCCGTTATATTTTGACTTAGACATCTTCTCGAAAAGAACTTCGAGTTTGGTATTGTCAATTGGATCTGTAGGATTTGATAAGTCAGTAATATCGGAAGGAGAAACATATTTACCCGTTTTATTGTTTTTATAGGCTGCGGCCTGCACCATTCCTTGCGTTAATAGTTTTTTAAATGGTTCATCAATTTCAAATAGTTCATTATCCCGCAAAGCTTTAGTAAAAAATCTTGCATATAACAAATGCAATATTGCATGCTCAACCCCTCCAACATATTGATCTACAGGTAACCACTTATTAATTTCAATCTTTTCAAATGGCTTATTTGAACATTTTGAAGATGGATATCTTAAAAAATACCATGATGAACACATAAAAGTGTCCATAGTATCAGTTTCTTTTTTTGCTGCTATTCCACATTTTGGACATGTTGTATTTATCCAATTATTATTTTCACCTAAAGCGTTAATCTTATTAGCCGAGATATCAATATCTTTTGGTAATGCAACAGGTAATTCCGATTGGTTTAAAGGAACAGACCCACATTTTTTGCAATTAACGATGGGAATCGGACATCCCCAATATCTTTGTCTAGATATTAACCAATCTCTTAAACGATATTGAATCTTTTTTTCGGCCCATCCATTATTTACACCCACCTCTGTAATTTTTAATTTAGCAATAGTATTTGATATATCATTGTATTGATTTGAATTAAAAAGATATCCATTTTCCACATAAGCTTCATCAAGCTCTTTAGTTTGTTCACTTTTGTCCTTTATTATTACTTGTTTAATATCAATATTATTTTTCTTAGCAAATTCAAAATCTCTTTGATCATGAGCAGGAACGCCCATAACAGCGCCTGTGCCATATTCATCGAGAACATAACTTGCTACCCAAATAGGAATAAGTTCAGAATTAACTGGATTTATTGCTATTAAGTTAGTTTTTATTCCTATTTTTTCAAGTTCATTATTTTTATTATTTTTCAAATATTGTTTAAGATTCTCTATATCTTGTATGGTTTCTTTATCAGAAATATTTTTAATTAATGAATTATTAACAGAAATTGCTAAATAAGTAACTCCAAATAAAGTATCTGGCCTTGTTGTAAACACAGTTATTTTCTTTTCTGGATTGTTATTGATAATGAAATTAATATTTGTACCAATTGACTTACCAATCCAATTATCTTGCATTATTTTTACTCTTTCTGGCCAGTTATCTAATTTTTCTAAATCCTTCAACAACTCATCAGCATAATTAGTAATCCTTAAAAACCATTGCTTTAATAATTTTTTTTCAACTATTGCCCCTGATCTCCAAGATTTACCATCTGAGTCAACTTGTTCATTCGCTAAGACTGTATTATCTATAGGATCCCAATTAACTTCTGATTCCTTTTGATATACAAGACCTGCCTTGTATAACTCTAAAAATAGATATTGTGTCCAAATATAATAATCTTCATCACAAGTTGCAAATTCCCTGTCCCAATCAACTGATAGTCCCAAAAGTTTTAATTGTGACTTCATATGAGTAATATTTTTTTTAGTCCAGACACTTGGACTAATTCCTCTTTCAATCGCTGCATTCTCGGCAGGCAAACCAAAAGCGTCCCAACCCATTGGATGTAAAACAGATTTGCCCTTAAACCTTTGGAACCTAGCTATTAAGTCTGTAATAACATAATTCCTAACATGTCCCATATGAAGATTACCTGAAGGGTATGGAAACATTGATAAGGCATAAAATTTATCGCTATTATCAGTTAATTCATCGGTTTTGTATAAATTGTTTTCTGTCCATATTGACTGCCATTTTTTTTCTATTTCAGATGGATTATATAAATTAGTATCAGTCTCATATTGTTTTTCGGGAGAAATCACTTAATTTTTATTTATTAAATTATTATTTTAATATCCATTGTATAAAATAGAAATAGATTGTTAAAAGGAATAATTTATAATTAAAATTTAAAATATATTATCTACAAATGAAAAATATAACTTTTGAAAAATATCAAGGTAACGGAAATGATTTCGTAGTAATCGATTCTAGAGGAAATGAATTATATAAAAATTACAAGAGAAATAAAATATTTGATATAAAAAAAATTTGCAACAGGCAATTTGGTATTGGAGCAGATGGGGTGATTTTTATTGAAGAACCTAAAGAAGATAATTATGCAAAAATGATAATCTTTAATTCTGATGGTTCTGAAGCACAAATGTGTGGAAACGGAATTAGGTGTTTAGTTGAGTATCTCTATGTAAATGATTCAATGAATAATAAAAATATAGAATATAAAATTGAGACTAAAGCAGGTTTAAAAATTGCAAAATATATAAATGATGAAATTACAGTAAAAATGGGAGTTCCAATTTTAGAAAGTCAAAATATTCCAACAACAATTGAAAAAAAAATTAATTCAATTCCTTCTCATGAATTTATTGAGAAAAATTTTAATAATATAGGTTATGCCGTAGGAATGGGAAATCCTCATTTAATATTCTTTGTACAAGATATAGAGTCAATTGTTCTTTCAAGACTTGGTCCTATATTTGAAAAAAATGAATTATTTCCAGAAAAAACTAATGTGCATTTTTGTCAAATCCTAAATAGAGATAATATCAAAGTAAAAGTATGGGAAAGAGGTGCAGGACCAACCTTAGCCTGTGGAACAGGTGCCTGTGCTATTCATGTAGCAGCTTATAAATTAGGCCTTTGTAATTCACAAACCATTGTAACTTTACCCGGAGGTAATCTTAAAATTGATTGGTCAAAAGACGATTGTGAAGTCATGATGACCGGTAATGCTAAAAAGGTTTTCTCAGGATCAATGTTAGTAAATTAATGGAAAATAATTTTATCTATTTTGATAATGCATCCACAACTCCATTATCTGAGAATGTTTTAAATATAATAAATTTAACATATAGGAATTATTGGCATAACCCATCATCTACATATGAGCTAGGGATAAAATGTTCTACATATCTTGAAAAAATTAGATCTAAAATTGCTTATATATTTGAAGCAGAACCAGAAGATATAATTTTTACATCTGGCTCTTCGGAATCGACAAATATTGTATTTAATAATATTTATGAGAACTTTAAAAATGGTAGAGTTGTTATTTCAAATGTTGAACATCAAGCAACAACTATTTGTGCTAATAAACTAAGAAAAAAAAATTGGGATATTTACGAATGGACGGTAAATAATGATGGAATTTTAAATATTTCTAATATCGAAAAAATTTTAAAAAATGATACTAAGCTTATATCAATTATTTGGGGACAAAGTGAAATTGGGACAATACAACCTGTCCAATTTATTGGTTCCAAATGTGAAGAATTAAATATAATGTTTCATTTAGATGGGACACAAATATTAAGTAATGGAATATTCAGTTGGAAAGATCTTAAATGTGATTTTTTAAGTTTATCTGCTCATAAATTTGGAGGTCCAAAAGGCATCGTTATCCTTTTAACAAAAGAAAAGTCTAGACAAATTTTAAAAAATAAAGACATATCACTTACTCAAGAATTTTCAATTAGACAAGGTACACAAGCTTTGCCATTAATCGCTGGAATGTATGAATCATTAAAGAATATTAAAGGAAAAATAAAATTATATGATTACATAACTGAATTTCCTTCTAATAATATTAATAAACTTAAAAATTATTTTTTTCAAAAAATTAAGGATAATAATCATATAAAGATTACGGGTAGTATTAACCATAGACTTCCCAATCATATTTCGTTTCTACTATTAAATAAACTATTTGAGCCTATAAGGGCCTATAAGATTGTTAACTTCATGTCAGAAAATAAAATAGCCATAAGTAGCGGAAGCGCTTGTTCAAGCTCATCTGGGAAACCTAGCTCAACACTTAAAAATATTGGTTTAAAAGATGATGAACTATATTCAAATATTCGTGTTACTTTAGGTTCAATTAACAATAAGTCAGAAATAGATAAATTTTTAGAACTTATTCAAATATGTATTGACAAATTTTAATGCAAACCAATTACAGACTACCTAAAGATTTAAATGAATCTCTTAAGAATATGGAGGATGCAATTATTCCAAGTTTATTAGATTCAAACAAAAGATTTACTATAGAATTTAATTTTGAAGGATTGAAGTTTAACAAAATTGGAATAACTATCTATAAGATATTGTCTAAAAATAATAATGTATTCATAACATTTGCTGATCAAGGTGCTGTGGCTTTGGCTCAAAGAGACTATCCAGATATCAAAGATAAAATCTTTACTTTTAAATCATTTAATGAATCAAATAATATAAATAATATTGATAGTGCAATGATATCGATACTACCTCAGCCATATGATTTCGATTCATTTGAACCAATGTCTGAAAACTATAAAGGTTCGCATTATTCATTAAATCCAAAATTTGAAGATGTCAATGTTGGTATAGGAAGTGTCATTAGAGAGCGACGTAAAAACTTTGTCAAAACATGGAAAAATATTTATTTTCTTCAGCCATTAAATAAAGCTGCTCTTATGCATATTTATCCAAATAACTGGTTGCTATTCAAAGAAGAAAATAAAAGATATTTTTTTAAAAAAGAATTTGAAATTAAACCCGACAATGAATCTATTTTTGTAAATTTATAGATTGAATGTGATAAAAAAAATTTATTCATTTTTCGTAATTGTTCTTGTATTAGTAACATCTCCTTTCTTAATAAGATATTTACTAGCAAATCAGAAAATAACTATTTTAAATAGTATTTATTTTAATTTCCCGGGAATAATTACTAAAAACAAAATATGTCCTACTTATGATGCTTTATTGAATCAAACGCTTGATGATTCTTTTAGTGTATCAATTATTAATAACAAAGGGGAAATAATAAGTTCTTACAATGAGAATGTTCCAAGGTTGCCAGCATCTAATCAAAAATTATTCTCATCAGCTTATGTTTTAAGTAAATATAAATTAAATAATAATTTAAAAACTTCCTTATTTAAAAATAAAAACGATTATTATTTATTCGGTCAAGGTGACCCAGATCTTAATTATGAAAATATAATCGAACTAATTTCAAATGTTAAAGAAAGTAAAATTATTAACTTTAATATTGTAGAAATTGATTCAAAATTATTTTGGCCTAAAGGTTGGACAAATACTGATAAACTTTACGAATATGGGTCTCCAATAACATCTCTTGCAATAGAAAGTAATCAAAATAAATATGATGATATTTATTCATTAAAAAATTTTATTAAAAATTATTTAAAAAATAAATTTCCAAATTCAAAAATATATATAGATTTTTTTGATTTCGAAAAAACTTTTTATTTAAAAAATATTAAAGAGATAAATAAAATATATTCAACTCCAATTCTATCATTATTAACTCTAACAAATTCTGAAAGCCATAATTTTACAGCTGAATCTCTCTTTAAAAATGCCTCAAATACATGGAACGATAATGAATATATAAAATTGAAAAGATGGCTTGAGAATAAAGGCCTACCAGTAACTAATGCATACTTCGCAGATGCTAGTGGATTGTCTCGAAAAAATATAATTACAACAAAGTTAGTTGTTTTGTTTTTAGATAAAATGAGATATTTTAAAGATTTTAAAGCTTATCAATCTACACTTTCAATTACTGGAGTAAGGGGAACATTAGCTAAAAGATTTGTAAATAATGAATTATCTGGAAAGTTTCTTGGCAAAACTGGGACTCTTTCAAATGTCTTTGCATTATCTGGCTTTTTATATAAAAATGAAAAGCCAATCATTATAAGCATTATCCAAAATTCTAATAGAATTGATAAAGAAAAAGCTTTTAAATTATTACGAGATCTTTATTACTTGAAATCTTGTTAATAAAAATTTTATTTAAAATATTCTTTTAAATCCCTCTCAACAGATGGGGGTACCATGTGATTAATTTCACCTCCAAATTTTGCAACTTCTTTTACTAAAGAACTACTAAGAAAACTATAATTTGTATTTGTCGATAAAAATATAGTTTCAATATCATTATTAAGAGATTTATTTGTATGGGCAATCTGAAGTTCATACTCAAAATCACTCATTGCTCTTAACCCTCTAAGAATAAGATTAGCTTTTAGATCATTTGCACAATCAACAGTTAGACCAGAATAAGAAATTACTTCAATATTAGGTAAATGAAAAAGAGAATTTTTTATTTGTATTATTCTTCTTTCAAGATTAAATGTGGGTGTTTTAGAAGTATTTTCTAAAACAGCAACTACAAGATTGCCAAATATTTTTTCAGCCCTTTCTATTAAATCAAGATGCCCGTTTGTTAAAGGATCAAATGTACCTGGATAAAGAATTTTCATGAATTTATTATGATCGAATAAGAAATTTAGTTAAAATAAGATTATTAGATAAATCAATTATGACATTAAATCTAGAAGCAAAAAAAATCTTATTAAGAAAAATACCTCACGGATTATTTATTTGTGGAGTTAGAGACGAGGATAAAAATGAAGTGAATGGATTTACTGCAAGTTGGGTGACTCAAGGTTCCTTCACTCCACCATTAGTTGTAATGGCTGTTAGAGCAGAGGGTTCTAGTCATGAAATAATAAAGTCCACCAATAAGTTCTCATTAAATGTGCTCAAAAGTGATCAAAAGGATCTCGCAGCTGTTTTCTTTAAACCTCAAAAAGCATTAGGAGGTAGATTTGAATCTGTTGAATTTAATTTAGGTGAGCTTGGATTGCCTATTTTAGTTGATAGTGTTGGTGGAGTTGAATGTAATGTTGTTGGAAGTGTTATGCATGGAGACCATACCGTTTTTGTAGGAGAGGTTCAATTTGCTTATCTGAATAATGATGTTGACTCACTAAATTTATCTTCAACTGGCTGGAATTATGGAGGGTGATCATTATAAATGAGTAATTCCTCTATCGAAAAAATAGATAACAAATATAATTTTAAAATTGAATATAAATTAATTAATAATAAGGAGTTATTAAAATCTAGATTATCCGAAATTCCAAAGTCATCTGGTTGTTATCTTTTTAAAGATATTGATAATAACTTACTTTATATCGGTAAATCTAAAAAACTACGCAGTAGAGTAAGTAGTTATTTTAATAATTATTCAGATTTAACTCCCCGATTAAGTTTGATGGTTCGTCAAATAACTGAAATAGAAATAATAGTCACAGATAGCGAATATGAAGCATTAAATTTAGAGTCAAATTTAATTAAAACAAACAAACCATACTTTAATATTCTTTTAAAGGATGATAAGAAATATCCATATCTTTGTATAACTTGGAGTGAAAAATATCCTCGAATATTTATTACAAGAAGAAGAAGAAATAGAAATAATTTAGATAGATATTATGGACCTTATGTTGATGTCGGATTATTAAGGAGAACATTATTTACGATAAAAAAAATATTTCCACTTAGACAAAGACCAAGGCCAGTCTATAAAGATAGAACCTGTTTGAATTATTCAATAGGAAGGTGTCCTGGTGTTTGCCAAGAAGTTATATCATCTGAGGATTATAAAAAAATAATGAAACAAGTATCTATGATATTTCAGGGAAGAAATGATGACTTAGAAATATTTTTACAAAAAAAAATGCTGCAATTTTCAAATGATTTAGATTATGAGAATGCAGCAAAAATAAGGGATCAAATTTCAGGTTTAAAACTATTAACTGAATCACAAAAAATATCAATACCAGACTCTTCAATTAATAGAGATATCTTTGGAATAGTTTCAGAAAAAAATGTAGCTAGTATACAAATTTTCCAAATGAGATCTGGTAAGCTCATTGGGAGAATTGGCTATAGTCAAAAATTAAATAATGAAGATGAGAATATTATTCTACAAAAGATATTAGAAGAGCATTATATGAATGTTGAAGCTGTAGAAATACCATCAGAAATTCTTATTCAATATAACCTTCCAAAACAAGCAACCATAGAGGATTGGTTAACGGAGCTAAGAAAAAAGAAAGTAAAAATCTTAATCCCAAAAAGAAATAAAAAACATGAAACTGTAGAAATGGTTTTAAAAAATGCGAAATTGGAATTAGATAGAATATTAAATGGGATACAAGATAATGAATCATCAATTGAGGATCTTGCCCAAATACTTGAATTAAGCGAGCAACCTAAAAGAATTGAAGGTTATGATATAAGCCATATTCAAGGTAGTGACCCTGTAGCATCACAAGTCGTTTTTATTGATGGGATTCCTTCTAAACAGCATTATAGGAAATATAAAATTAAAGATCCAAACGTTTTTGTAGGACATAGTGATGATTTTGCTTCGATATATGAAGTAATACATAGAAGGTTTAAAAAATGGTCAAGATTTAAAAAAAGCGGAGGGGATTTTTCAATATTAAATGATAAAACAAATAGTAAATTAGACAATGAACTTCTAACAGATTGGCCTGATTTAATAATGATTGATGGAGGGAAAGGACAGTTAAATGCAGCTATTAAAGCATTAAAGGAATTAAATCTTGAGGAAGAAGTAACTATATGTTCATTAGCAAAAAAAAATGAAGAAATATTTATTCCAGGCTTTACTAAGTCTCTTAATACTGATGAAAATCAAAAAGGAGTTCTTCTATTACGAAGGGTAAGAGATGAAGCACATAGATTTGCATTATCCTTTCATAGAGATAAAAGATCTAAGAGAATGAATAGATCTCAATTGTCCCAAATCAGTGGATTAGGACCATCAAGAATAAGAGAATTACTTGAGCATTTTAAATCAATAGACGCGATAAGAATAGCTAGTAAAGAGGATTTATCAAAAGTTAAAGGACTTGGAAAAAATTCAGTAAATGATATATATGAATATTTTAACGAGTTATAAATATTAATTAATTTTTGAAAAATAGATTTCTTGATATTGTTAAATATAACTATATTAAAAATATATATTTTAAATTTATCTAGTAATTTGTCAGCTGAAGCATATCTCTGGTTTAAATCACTTCACATTATTGGTGTAACTGTTTGGTTTGCGGGACTGTTTTATTTAGTAAGACTTTTTATATATCATGAAGAATCTAAAAATATGGATAATGAATTAAAAATTGCCTTTAACAAACAATACACCTTGATGGAAAAAAGGCTGGCGAATATAATCACAACACCTGGAATGATATTAGCTTTAAGTATGGCTATATGCATGGTTATTATTCAACCAAGTTGGTTAAGTGAGAAGTGGTTGCAAATTAAAATTTCTTTTGTTTTAGGATTAGTGATTTATCATTCTTATTGTTACAAAATAATGTATTCATTACAAAATGGTACTTCAACCATTTCAGCAAAAAACCTTAGATTATTAAATGAATTGCCTACTTTATTATTATTTATAATTGTACTTTTAGTAATTTTTAAAAATAATTTTCCAACTAGTCTTGCTACATGGAGCGTAGTTGGACTAATTATTTTCATGTTGGCTTCAATACAACTATATGCAAAGATAAGAAAGAAAAATGAGAATTCATTAAGTAATGAATAGGGATGACTTAGTAAAATTAACTTCCAATATTAATAAAAATAGTTGTCCTAAAAATATTAATTTTCACTGTCATACAAAATTTAGTGATGGAAGTCTAGAACCACATGAACTTTTAGAACAAGCTTATAAAAATAACTTGAAATTTTTATCAATAACCGATCATCATACAATTAAAGCTCATGAATATATAAAAAGAAATAATATACTCAAAAATTATCCTAAAGATTCTTTTACATTAATTTCGGGAATAGAAATTAATTGTTTGATTCTAGGATGTTTAGTACATGTAATTGGATTGGGAATAGATATAAAAAGTAAATACCTAAATCCCTACATCCTTGGAGAGTCTCCAATAGGTAATGATTTAAATATTAAATCAGTTATTAAAGCAATAAATTTAGCTGGTGGTTTATCATTTCTTGCACATCCAGCGAGATACAGGATACCTTTTTATAAATTAATTCCAGAGGCCAAAAAACAAGGAATTGATGGAATAGAGGTTTGGTACGATTATGAACTTAATGAAATATGGAATCCTAGTTTATTTGTATGTTCAGAAATAGATAAATTAGTAGATAAATATTCAATGCTAAAAACATGCGGAACAGATAGTCATGGACTTTCGCTATTAGGTAGATAATTCAGAATTCGTTTTTTTCAATTATTGAATCAGTATTAATAATTATCTTCTTTAAATTATCAATGACATCTGATGAACAATTATTCCACATTTTTCTATTAACAATTTCAAGAAATCTTTGTGCAATATCTCTTAAAGCCCATGGATTATTTTCTAGAAAGAAATTCCTAAGATCCATATCACATAACCATGATTTATAAACTTCCTCATAACACCAATCTGAGACTAATTCAGTAGAAGCATCAAAAGCATATAAGTAATCTAGTGTAGCTGAAAATTCAAACGCTCCTTTATATCCATTATCCTTCATTCCATTTATCCATTTAGGGTTAAGTATTCTTGATATAACAACTTTATTAATTTCATCTTTTAATTTTGAAATTTTAGATAATCCAAATTTTGATAAATCACCATGATACATTTCAGGTAATTTACCACTCAATTTTTTTACTGCTGAAGATAATCCACCCTGAAACTGATAATAATCATCTGAATCTAAAATATCATGTTCTTTATTATCTTGGTTATGAACAACTAACTGCACATTTTTAAGGGCATTTTCTAATGATTTTTTATCCTCTATAGGTTCAAGATTATCACTGTAAATCCACTTACTCCAATTAAGAAATGATTCTCCAAAATCATCAATATTTTCCCAATTAGAATTTGAAATCAGTTCTTGCAGACCAGCTCCATATGAACCTGGCGCTGACCCAAATATACGATTAATTGAATCACCATCCCTAGAGGCTCCAGCAAGAGGGTTAAATTTATCATCCTCATTAAGATTAGAAACAAGATTTATTGCTTTAGAAGTTAATTTAACTAACTGTGGAAATGCATCTCTAAACATTCCCGAAATCCTTAAAGTAACATCAACCCTTGGTCTTTCGAGAACAGATAAAGGAATGACTTCTAGATCTACTACTCTTTTTGAAGGCCCATCCCAAATAGGCTGTACTCCTAATAAATATAGTATTTGACAAATGTCTTCACCACCATTTCTCATTGTTGATGTTGCCCATACAGATATTGCTATATTTTTTAAATCTTCTCCATTATCTTGTTTGTATAAATCAAGTATTTGCGAAGCGGATTGACAACCAACACTCCATGCTGATTCAGTTGGCAGTCCTCTCGAATCAACTGAAAAGAAATTTTTACCAGTGGGTAGAGCTTCAGTTTTACCTCTCGTAGGGGCTCCAGATGGACCACTTTTTACATATTGTCCATTTAATGAATTGATAAATGATAATTTCTCATTATATGAAGAATTAATGATTGGATATAGAATCTCTTTTTTTAATAATAAAAAATACTTATTATGTTTTTTTTCATTAAAGAAATAGTCTATTATTTTCTGATTTTTATATTTTTCTAGATTTTTTATTTTGGTATTCTTTTTGTAAAAAAACAAATATATTAAATACTTTGCTTGTTGTTCCAAAAAATCAATAGCCATTCTAAAGTTTAAAATGTTGTTGTTGGAAAAAGCCAATAATATTTTTTTATCCTTTTCACTTAACATTTGATCATATTGATTTGTCCAAGGATTCAAATCTAGTTTTAAATGTTTTGCTATATATTGAATAACACCAATTCGGTTGGCATTTGGTACTCTAGCAATACATAAGAATAAATTTATTTCATTAATGTAATTCTGCCTATTGCCAAAAATATGCAAACCTGTCCTAATTTGAGATTCTTTAATTTTGCAAAGAAAGGAATCAATTTCTTCTATTTGATTATTTTTATTCTTGAAAGTAATTTCGCTAAAATCATTTTTAATTAATTCAAAAATGAATTTTTCTAATATTTCAATCCGATTAGAATTTAATAATTTTGCTTCAAAATATTCGTCTAAATAATTTTCTAATATTGAATATTTTCCATATAATTCTGACCTATCCAAAGGAGGTGTTAAGTGATCAATAATTGTTGCAGCAGTTCTTCTTTTCGCTTGGGATCCTTCTCCAGGATCATTTACAATAAAGGGATATATGTTTGGAATTGCTGGACAAATAATATTTGGAAAACATTTATTGCTGAGACCTATAGATTTGCCAGGTAACCATTCAACAGTCCCATGTTTACCAATATGACAAATAGCATTTGCATTAAAAACTTTTTCAATCCAAAAATATTGTGCTAAATATCTATGGGGAGGTGGAAGATCGGGAGAATGAATATCTCTATCAGTGAAAGCGTCATAACCTCGTTGAGGTTGAATCAATAATGTTATTTTTCCAAATCTAATACCATTTATTGAGAAGCCTTTATTATCTATATCGATCGCATCAGATGGTTTACCCCAACGATTAACAATAATATTTTTGGGATCAAGTTCTAAATAATTCCAATATTTTAAATATTCACTAAGTGGTAAGTAGTCTAATGGTTTATTATTTTGAGATTCAATATCATTAGTTCTAGTTTTTATAAGCATTGACATTAATTCCGAAGAATCTTGAGGATAATTACAAGATCCAAGGTCATAACCTTCTTCTTTTAACCAATTAAGAATATTTATTATTGAAGATGGTGTATTTAGACCAACGCCATTACCGATTCGTCCGTTCTTTACTGGATAATTACTTATTACTAAACAAATTCTTTTATCAAAATTATTAAGTTTCTGAAGTTTCAAATAATTTGTTGCAAATTTTGATATCCATTGAATACCTACTTGATCAGCTTTGTAACTGGTTATTTCACTATATAGTGTATTTTTCTTAGAAATTATTTCTTTAAATGCTGAAGGACAAGTAGTAATTCTTCCATCAAATTCGGGAATAATTATTTGCATTAATAAATCAGATGAATTCATTCCAATAGATGAATTTAACCACTTTTTTCTTGATCTATTAGAAGAAAGAAGCTGTAAAATTGGAATTTTAAGAGAAGTAAAAATATTTGTTGAATTTTCAATTAAATCATTATTTTTGATTTGAGATGAAGAAAATGAAGTTGTGGTAATTATTAGTTTAATATCTTCTTTTTTAAAAATGTCTATTAATTTCTTCTGAATAATATGATCTTTTAGTGTTGAAATAAAAAATGTTTTAGGAGATAGTCCGCATTTTCTTAATTGCAAGTTAAGTTTTTCGTTTACTTCAATTTCATTAGCCAAAAAAAGTGATTTATAGGATATTATTCCTATTTTTTCGCCTTTTTCATTTTTCCAATCATGTAAATAGGGATCTGCATAAAAAGTAATATTCAAAAACTCATCAGGAATTAATTTTTCATCTAAAACTAAATAATTTAAACAATTAAGAAACTTTCTATAATTATCCAGTCCTCCAGATCTTAGTAATCTAGAAATATTTAAAGCAATATTTTTATCTATACTACTTATTTCACATAAGGAAATTTCTTGATCAATGGTACCTGATAGGATTACTAACTTCCTTTTTTTATTAACTGCTTGCCAATTTAAAAGTTGTTCAATTCCATAGTTCCATGTGCCTTTATCTCCAAATATTCTAAGTACGACAACTTTTGCATAATTAATTGTTTTTAATAAATAATTATCTATTTGAGCTGAGGAATTTAAATTAGAAATTTCTAAAGCTCTTATATTATTTTTTAATGAAGCAAATTCTTTTTCTAACAATAAGTTTGATATCAGATTTAAATCAGCCTTGACACTTGTTATAAAAATAAAATCTGCAGCTGGTTGCTCAATTAAATCATCCTTATTCTTTTCATTTCCTGCTATATTTAATATCCTGTGCATTTTTATATAACAATAAGGTTTAGAATACGTAAGTAGGATAAAACAAGTTTACCTTAATTAAATAAATTAAATATGCATGAATTTCTTCCATACGCCTGGTTCGAAGGTAAATGTATTCCATTTAAAGAAGCAAAAATATCAATAGCTACTCATGCATTACATTACGGTACTGCTGCATTTGGTGGAATGCGAGCGATACCTAACCCAACAAACAAAGAAGAATTCCTTTTGTTTAGAACTGATAAACATATAAAAAGATTATCTCAAAGTGCAAAATTACTCTTAACTGAAATTTCTGAAGAATATATTTTTAAAGCCTTAGAAGAAGTTATAAAAAGAAACAAGCCAGAAAAACCTATTTATATAAGACCATTTGTATATACAAGCGATTTAGGTATAGCTCCAAGGTTACACAATATTGAAACAGATTTCTTTATTTATTGTATTGAACTAGGAGATTATCTATCCCCAGATGGCGTTTCTTGTAGAATGAGTAGTTGGACAAGACAAGAAGATAGATCTCTCCCCTTAAGAGGAAAAATAAGTGGAGCATATATTACTAGTTCATTAGCCAAAACAGAAGCTAGTTTATCTGGTTTTGATGAAGCGCTGCTATTAAATTCAAGTGGTAAGGTAAGCGAAGCTAGTGGTATGAATTTATTTATTGTAAGGAATGGTGACTTAATCACTCCTGGTGTTGATCAAGATATCCTTGAGGGGATTACTAGAACTAGTGTAATTGAATTAGCAAAATCATTTGGAATAAATGTAATTGAGAGGCCTGTTGATAAAACAGAATTATTAATAGCAGATGAAGTTTTTCTAACTGGTACAGCAGCTAAAATTACACCAGTTAAAAAAATTGAATCAACTGAATTAAATGTTGAAAGACCAATAATGAATAAATTAAAAAGTAAGCTTATAGAAATAACAGAAGGTCGTTCTCAAGACTATGATAATTGGGTAACAAGAATTTTACTAAAATAAATTAATTTTTACCTAAAAATGGAATCTTTCAGAACCTATCTAAATAGAGATGAAAAACCATTAATTATTTTTGATGGAGGTACTGGAACATCTTTTCAGAACTTAAATCTTACTGCAGATGAATTTGGAGGAAATGAATTAGAGGGATGTAATGAAAACCTTGTTTTATCATCGCCAGAGGTAGTTGAGAAGGTTCATAATTCATTTTTAGAAGCAGGTTGTCATGTTATAGAAACCAACACATTTGGAGCCTCATCAATAGTTCTTGATGAATATGATATTGCGGATAAGGCTTATGAGATAAATAAAAATGCGGCATTTATAGCAAAAAAAGCTGCTGCCAAATACTCATCAGTTGATAAACCAAGGTTTGTAGCAGGTTCAATTGGGCCAACAACTAAATTACCCACCTTAGGACATATAGATTTTGAAGAATTAAAGCAATCATATAAAGAACAAATTTATGGTCTTATAGATGGAGGAGTTGATCTTCTTTTGATTGAAACTTGTCAGGATGTTTTACAAATTAAATCTGCCTTATTAGCAACAAAAGAAATTCTTGAAAGTAAAAATATTGATATACCTTTAATGGTTTCTATAACAATGGAAACAACAGGTACTATGCTTGTTGGATCTGATATTGCATCTGCATTAACAATATTAGAGCCATTTAATATAGATATCCTTGGACTTAATTGTGCAACTGGTCCAGAGCAAATGAAGGAACATATTAAATATTTGTCTGAAAATTCTCCCTTCGCTATAAGCTGTATTCCTAATGCAGGTCTTCCTGAAAATATTGGTGGTGTAGCTCACTATAGATTAAAGCCAATAGAATTAAAGATGCAGTTAATGAATTTTATATATGACTTTAATGTTCAATTAATAGGTGGATGTTGCGGGACAACACCTGAACATATAAAGTACCTGTCTTCAATAATCGATGAAATTATTGATAATGAAAGGACTAGCAACAATGGTAAGAAAAAATCAAGCGGTTTTATTCCATCTGCCTCATCAATATATAACTCTGTGCCATATAAACAAGACAATTCAATTTTGATAGTAGGAGAAAGATTAAATGCAAGTGGATCGAAAAAAGTAAGGGAGTTATTAAATAACGACGATTGGGATGGCCTAGTTGCAATTGCCAAGCAACAACAAAAAGAAAATGCTCACGTTCTTGATGTAAATGTCGATTATGTAGGAAGAGACGGAGTGAAAGATATGAAAGAAATAACTTCAAGACTAGTTACCAATATAAATTTACCATTAATGATTGACTCTACAGATGCTGACAAAATGGAAAGTGGATTAAAGTCAGCTGGTGGTAAATGTATTATAAATTCAACCAATTACGAAGATGGGAATGAAAGGTTTGATCAAGTTCTAAATTTAGCTTTAGGGTATGGTTCAGGTCTTGTTGTCGGAACAATTGATGAAGATGGAATGGCTAGGAATTCAGAAAAAAAATATAAGATTGTCAAACGAGCGATTAATAGAACAAGAGAATGTGGTTTGTCAGATTATGAGCTATTTTTTGATCCATTAGCTCTGCCAATATCTACAGGGATAGAAGAAGATAGATTAAACGCTAAAGAAACTATTAGTGCTATATTAAAAATTCGTGAAAATTTCCCAAATATTCATATCATACTTGGGATATCAAACATTAGTTTTGGTCTTTCACCATTATCAAGAATTAATCTAAATTCAATATTTTTAGATGAATGCATTAAAGCAGGATTAGATTCTGCTATCATCGCACCAAATAAAATTTTGCCATTATCAAAAATTTCTGAAGAAACTAAAAAGCTTTGCTTAGATTTGATTTATGATAAAAGAGAATTTGAAGATGATATTTGTATCTATGATCCATTAGTAGAATTAACAAAGGCTTTTCAAGATCTATCTATTCAAGATTTCAAAAAAGCATCTTCAGAAAATAAAAACCTAACTCTTGAAGAAAGTCTGAAAAATCATATTATTGATGGAGAAAAAATAGGATTAGAGGATCAATTAAATAAAGCGTTAAAAAAATATAAACCTCTTGAAATAATTAATACCTTTTTACTAGATGGGATGAAAGTTGTAGGAGATTTATTTGGCTCAGGTCAAATGCAATTGCCATTTGTACTCCAATCCGCTGAAACAATGAAATTTGCTGTTTCAATTTTAGAACCATATATGGAAACGGTAGATGAAAACATATCAAATGGAAAACTCTTAATTGCAACTGTCAAAGGCGATGTACATGATATTGGGAAAAATTTGGTAGATATAATACTTACAAATAATGGGTATGACGTAATAAATCTAGGAATAAAGCAAGATGTTTCAGCAATTATAGATGCACAAAAAAAGCACAATGCAGATTGCATTGCTATGAGCGGATTACTTGTTAAATCAACTGCTTTTATGAAAGATAATTTAGAGGCTTTTAACAATGAAAATATTAGTGTACCAGTAATATTAGGAGGCGCAGCCTTAACCCCAAAATTTGTAAATGAGGACTGCAGCAAAATATATAAAGGGAAAATATTGTACGGAAAAGATGCCTTCACTGATCTTAAATTTATGAATGAATATATGGATAATAAGAAAAAGGGTAATTGGTCAAATACAGAGGGTTTCATTAACAACGAAGGTATAAATATTAATTTAGCCTCATCAAAAGCCAACTCTCAAGCTGTTAAAAAATCAATATCCAAACATACCGAGACTTCCAAATTAAATTTAAAAGAAAATTTTATAAGATCTAAATTTATAAATGAAGAGGATCCAATTCAAGCCCCTTTCTTGGGAACGAAAGTCTTGAACGATGTTGATATAGATTTTAATAAGTTAATATTTTATTTAGATACAAAAGCTCTATTTAGCGGGCAATGGCAAATAAAAAAAGGAAAAAACCAAAGCGTAGATGAATACAATAACTATCTAGATTCATATGCTAAACCATTGTTAGATAAATGGTTAGAGATAATTATAGAGAAAAAACTTATATCACCCAAAGCAGTTTACGGATATTTCAGATGCGGGAGAAAAGATAATAGTATTTTCTTATTTGATGAGAAATCATTAAATAAAATTTCCCAATTTAATTTTCCAAGACAAAAATCTGGGAATAATTTATGCATAGCTGATTTTTATTGTGATTTGAAAAATGATAAACCGATAGATATATTTCCTATGCAGGCAGTAACCATGGGCGATATTGCTAGTGAATATTCCCAAAAATTATTTAAAGAAGATAAATATAGCGATTATTTGTTATTCCATGGACTTACAGTGCAATTAGCAGAAGCTCTAGCTGAGTATGTCCATGCTTTAATTCGTATTGAATGTGGTTTTAGGTCTGAAGAACCAGACAAAAATAGAGAAATACTAGCTCAAAAATATAGAGGGGCTAGATATTCTTTTGGTTATCCTGCATGTCCAAAAGTATCTGATTCAAACATACAATTATCATTGTTGGATGCAGAAAGAATAAACTTGACCATGGATGAATCTGAACAACTTCATCCAGAACAAAGTACTACAGCTATCATTTCACTACACTCAAAAGCTAAATATTTCAGCGCTTAAGCTAAATTTTTAGTTGTTTTCTAAATATTCAATAATATCTTCTTGTAGTTCCTCCATCGTTTCATTATCACCCAGATCAAGTCCCTCACCCGCGGCATCCTGTGTTAACTCAAGATAATATGAAGCACCATCACTTGATAAAAATTCTAATGCGGAAGTTTCGTCACTATCCTTAAAAGCTTCATAAAGAGCTTTAAATGCGATGTTTTCAGTAAAGTCCCAATCCATAATGAAAAAAACCTTATTAGAATTATTACCTCCTTACCCCCCATATTCGTCAACCTTTTTTAAAGAAATGTTGGTGTTTTATTATTATTAAAAAAATCTATGACCATAAATAATCAAAATCAGTTAAATGTCCTTGGAGAAGAAATTGAGATTTGTAGTTGCGAACCTATGACAGGGTGGTTCAGGGATGGATTTTGTAACTATGACAAAAATGATGGAGGGAATCATTCCATATGTTGTGTAATGGATGATAATTTCCTGAAATATAGTAAATCACAAGGTAATGATTTAATAACTCCCATGCCTATTTATTCCTTCCCAGGACTAAAGGAAGGTGATCATTGGTGTATTTGTCTTGATAGGTGGAAGCAAGCATTATTAGACGGTCTTGCGCCAAAAGTCATATTAGAATCAACGAATATTGTAGTCTTAGAATCAGTACCTCTTGAAAAATTGAAAGAATATCAATTTAATAAAAAGTAATTACAAGTTAAAATTTTTTTTTAAAATGATAATGATAAATTTTTTTAAATGAGTTTAGAAATATATTGGAAAAAAGCACTAGAACAAACTCGATTATCAATTGATGATGAATCATTATATCCTCTCAAAACTGATATTATTACAAGAGATTTATATGAAAAAGATGACTTTATAATTAGGAAACTCGATACTTCAAAATTTAATAAAAAAAAAATTTATGGTCCTAAGCAAAACCCATTTTGTCCTTGGGAAAAGATACTAGAAATTGATAAAGTTGGTGATAATCATCAACTAATATTAAATAAGTACCCTGTACAAAAAGGTCATATTTTACTTATTACAAATGAATGGAAACCTCAAAATGGATGGTTAGATATTAAAGATTGGAGAGCAATCCAACAAGTTAATAAAGATACTAGTGGATTATGGTTTTTCAATAGTTCTCCAATTGCGGGAGCAAGTCAACCTCACAGGCATTTTCAACTTCTGCGTAGATCTAAAGGTGAAATATCATGCCCTAGAGAAAAGTGGTTTTTAGAAATGAACTCATATCAAGATCTAGATAGTAAGCTTAAAAAAAATATTATTGTATCCAAATTCAATTTTTTAGAAAATCCATCATTTCTTTTTGAATTTTACTTAGAATTATGCAAGAAATTAGGACTTGGGGAACCTACTAGTGATGAGAAGCCGTTGTATCCTTACAATATTTTAATAACTAATAAATGGATAGCTATTATAAAAAGAAAAAATGATCATATTCATGGTTTCAGTATTAACGGTTTAGGATTTGCAGGATATCTATTAGTGACTGAAAAATCAAATATTAATTATTTAAAGAAATTTGGCCCTGAAAAACTTCTAGAAAGTTTTGTTTGAATGCTAGTTAGTTACTTCAACTTCCTTATCCCTGCTTATTTGGCTTTCTAGAACTTCTATAGATGCTGTTACGGAGGCAATTTTACGTTCAAGTGAATCCTTAATATAATTGAGCATTTCTAATTTCTTATGTTGATAAAAACTCTTTTTTTCTTTAGATGACTTGAAATAACAATTAAGCATTTTTTTTTTGTTTATTATAAAAAGATACTTAATTGACTTGTGACATAAAAATAAATTGGTTTTAATTTAAAAACAATATTCCGTATGGACTTTCAATTTTTTTTGAATAAAATTAAATAAATTCCATACTATTCAAAAAATATTATTGAATATTCCTGAAAATTCAAATACAAAAAGAATTTCAATTGATTTACCTGAGGAACTAATTTCCAGGTTTGATCAATTACGAAAAGAGTGGGGATTTAGAGCAAGAGGACCTGTAATAGAAAAGATACTTAAAGAACTTCTTCAAGATGATGATTTACTACCTAAGAACCAACAGCAAGAAATAGACTTTAACGAGAATAATAATAATGAAAATTTAAATATTGATGAAGATACTGCATTGGTATTAATTAAATCAGACGTAAAAAAAGAAGTTAATGAGATATCTTTGAATAAAAGATTTACAAATAACAATCAATATAAAGAAAAAGCCAACTCAAGCATAAGCCTTCCCAATTTTGTTGAAAAAAAAGTAAAGAATCTAAGAAGAAGTATTAATAGTGAAAAATTAAAGGAGCATATTAATGATATTCAAATTAATACAATAAAAGAAACTGAATTAATAAAATGTCGAATTGAGTTAATTAGTCATTGGAAAACCTTATATGGATCAGTTCCTAATGATCATGTAGTAGAAGCTTCGATGGATTGGTTTGAAAGGGATATATGGCCAAATCTTGATGGAACTGAAAATCTACCTTTTACGTGGAGTGCAGCCAATAAATTAATGTCAGAATTATGCCCATTTTGGATAAAGAAAAATCCATCCCTTGAAATTGTTTTATTAATGATTGGCGTTTTAGAAGACCCTTTTGCTACATCAGATCTGATAAATAGAATACCAACACTTATGAGAAGGTTTGTAAGTAGATTTAAGCGAAATAATAGATCAAATTCATTTGAAACATTGGACTCAACAATGACAGTACATGGAGCACTTAAATTATTGAAATTATCAACATCCGCAGGATCCGCTCATACGTTCCGTAAAATTAGGGAGGCCTATAAATCAATCGCCTTAGAGACGCATCCAGATGCTGGAGGATCAACAGATCAAATGAGAAAATTAAATGAAGCTTATCAATTGCTAAAAAATCTATATAGAAATTAGTATACTAATTCTTAAATAAGACTATTTATAAGTCTAAATAATAGTCTCACATAAGATAGTTGGTAAGTTTTAAATTTCTAATTTTATCAATTATTTTTTTCAATTTTTTGGGAAACAACAATTATGTATAAATAAAATTAAAATAAAATTTACTTTTAAAAAATAAAAATTTCTTTGTATATTAATTCTTATATAAGACTTATTATAAGTCTAATTTATAGTCTTAAAATAGATAAATTAGATATATTAAATTATCAATTTGTATGAATCATACCCAAACTGTTTATTGACTATAAAAAATTAAAAAATGAATAATAAATCAATAATAAATCAATAAACTATGTCCTTTAAATGTCCAAGAAATTCATAAGGACTAGAAATTATTGCTATAACTGGCTTTTATGTCTTCTTGTACTGCCTTAAAGACAGTACTACTTGCTTTGAAGCTTTTGAATAGCAGTTTGTTTGTCAATACTAGGGATATCGCTTAATCCGTTTGCATCAAACCAAGGAGCGCTAGCCCAATCAAACCCTTCTCCAAAAGTGTTATCAGGAGCAGTTATATACCAATGGCATGAGGCATCGGGAACATCAACAGCACATTTTGACCAATCATCTGACCATTGAGGTACTTGTACCCACAGCACAGAAGATAGTAATAGAGATAACAAATTCATCATGGTCTTAATAATACAACATTAACTGGTTTTATATGAATATTACTTATCTTATATAAGAATTATATCTAGACTAGTTTTAAGTCTTATATAAGATTTGCAATACTTTCAATTCCTCAATTTAGTATTAAAACATTTTTCAACATTAGAAATAATACTTGAATGTATTGAAGTTATGTCCGAGTCCAGTAATGTTTTATCCTTATCTCTATAAGATAATCTAAATGTATAACTTATATGGTCGTCACCAAATTTAGTATCTTCAAAAACATCAATTAAATTTATATCTTCTAAGAGATTTTTTCCTGTTTTTCTTATCTGTGATGTTATTTCGCTAATTAAAAATTTCTTATTAAAAACAAAATTTATATCCCTTTCCATTTTCGGAACAATTGGGTATTGCTTATATATTGGAATCCATTTATTCTTTCTTGTACTAGCTCCCAAGAGGTTAGAAATATTTATGCTAAATAAATAAACTTTTTTTAATGACTTCTTTTCCAATATTAGTTTGGGATGTATTTCACCAAAATAACCTGCATCTTTTCCTTCAATAACTAATTTCGCTGTTCTGCCTGGATGAAGAAAATCAATTGAATCAGTAGGTTTATCCTCAATTTTAATATTCAAAGATGATAAAGCCTCCTTTAACTTTCCTCTGGCTTGGTAATAATTAAGATCATTATCCTTACCCGAATTTATCCATTTTCCAAATTTTTTATTTCCATAAATCGCACCATTCAGAATTTCTTTTTGAATGAACTCAGTTTTCTTTTGAAAAACATTTCCAATTTCAAATATATAACAACTTGCTTGTCCAGCTTTTATATTACGGTTCACTATCTCCAAATGTTCTTTCCAGATATTATCTCTTAGACAACTAGTTTCTAATAACAAGGGATTAGAGATCTTTATAAGTTTTTCATTATCTTCAGGAACAAGAGAGTAGCTTAGTACCTCGTTAAAACCATTTTCTGTGAAACCATTTTTTACTTTTCGCAATGCCAACTGTTCTGATGACAATTTTCCAGGCTTAATTGGATTAGGGAGGTTTAAGTCGAATCTGTCGTACCCTATTAATCTCGCAATTTCTTCAATTAAGTCTATTTCTCTTAATAAATCATGAGATCTATTAGGAATTACTGCTACATCCCAGCCATATTCCTTATTCTTTAAAGTACAACCTATGAGTGTTAATTTATCGACTATTTCAGTATCAGCTAAATTTCTTTTATCAAATTGATCGTTAATTATTAATGGACCAAGAATTTTATGAATTCGATTTCTTCGTAGTTTAATAAATATATCCTCATTATTGTCTAAATTGGAAGTATTGATAATTGGTGAATTAATAGAAAAATATTCTTCTAAAAGATTAATTGCCCTTGTTACTGCATTTATTGTATTTTTTGATGAAATCCCTTTTTCATACCTGCTGCTAGATTCTGTTCTTATGCCAACTGCCTTTGAAGATTTTCTTATAGTAACAGGATTAAAAACAGCACCTTCAAGATAAATAGAAGAGGTAGTATTGCTTACAGAAGTATCTAAACCACCTATAACCCCAGCAATCGCAACAGGTTTATCGCAGCAAGCAACTATTGTAATATTTTCATTTAATTCATATTTTTTACCATCTAAACAAACAAGGCTTTCGTTATCCTTGGCTTTTCGTACAGAAAAGTCTTTTGGTGAAACTTCCTTTCCAATTAAGTTAGAAAGTTTTTCTTTGTCAAACGCATGCAAGGGTTGCCCTTGTTCTAAAAGAATATAGTTTGTCAAATCAACTAGAAGATTAATCGACTTTATACCTGATTTTTCTATACGGTCTTTAAGCCATTTTGGCGATAATTTATCTCCATTTACTCCATCAATGCAGCTTATCGTATATGTGCAATTAGATCCTATAGCCTCTGGACAAAGTTTAATTCCCTTAAGTAAATGAATATTGTATTTATGGTTTAATTCTGGAAAATTTAATGTGGATTCTAAAAGGGCAGAAATTTCTCGGGCTATACCTATAACAGACATTCCGTCAGGTCTATTAGCTGTAATGGCTAAATCATATATAAAATCATTTAATTGAAGCAAGTCAGACCCTGGAGTGCCCAATTCATATTTTAAGGCTAAATCTTCATCAATTATCTCTATCCCTTCGCTAGAGTCTTCCAATCCAAGCTCCTGCAGAGAGCATATCATTCCTTCACTCATGACACCTCTAATTTCACTTCTTCTAATAGTTAAATCAACTGCATTTAATTTTGCTCCGACAGTAGCAACATAAACATAAATATTTGGTTTAATATTGCGCGCACCACAGATAATTTGCAAATTCTTTGAAGAACCAATATCGACCTGGCAAATTGAAAGTTTGTCAGATCCCTCGTGTTTTAAAACAGATAATACCTTACCTAAAACAACACCATTAACATTTTCTGAACAATTTTCTAAGGATTCAACCTCAAATCCACCAATAGATAATTTCTCAGAGAGATCTTCAGGAGTAGAAGTAATTTCTACTAAATTTTTCAACCAATTTTGAGAAACTTTCATATATATTTTTTAATCAATGATGATAAAAGAAATGAGTATATCTTCAAAAAAGTTTGTTGAAGATGTACAATAGAAAATTATACAATAAAGTATTAATTAAAATGGCCAAAAAAGGGACAAGAGTTGTAGTGACCCTGGAATGTACTGAAGCTAGGACAAGCACAGATCCCAAGAGATCAAACGGTGTTTCGAGATATACTACTGAAAAGAATCGTAGAAATACTACTGAAAGATTAGAACTTAAAAAGTTTAATCCTCATTTAAACAGAATGACAATTCACAAAGAAATAAAGTAATCAAATCAAATTAAATCATGCCTAATTCAATTTTTAAAAAACAATTATCACCCATCAAACCTGGTGATCCTATTGACTATAAGGATGTAGAATTACTAAAAAAATTCATAACTGAGAGGGGTAAAATCCTACCAAGAAGGATGACAGGTTTAACCTCTAAGCAACAAAGAGATCTTACATTAGCAGTAAAAAGAGCCAGAATTGTAGCACTTTTACCCTTCGTAAATCCTGAAGGATAATTTCATATTGAATATAGTTGTCACTATAATTAATATCTCAAATATTTGAAAGATTTAACTAATTTAAAAACATATATTATTGACTCTGATGATCCACATGAGGTTGATGACGCTATTTCATTAGAAATAAAAGATAGAAATAAAAAAAATTTATGGATACATATTAGTAATCCATGCAAACTCTTTTTGCATGATTCTAATGTGGATTTAGATGCAAGAAAGAGAAATAGCAGTCTATATTTAATAGATCAATATGTCCCAATGCTACCTAAAGATATTCTTGAAAAAGCAAATCTAGCTCAAAATAAAATTTCAGAAACAATTAGTGCATCGATAGAATTCAATGAAGATGGATCAATAAATAAATATGAAATAACTGAAGCAATAATAAAACCAAAATATCAATTAACATATGAAGATGCAAATGAAATATTAGAACTAGAACCTAAAGAAGAAATAGAATTAATTGAGATTAAAAATTTATTAGAAAAAAGTATTACATTCCGAAAGAAACAAGGAGCAATAATTTTTGAAAGTCCTAATAGTAAAATTAAATTAAATAAGGATAGGGTTGTACTAAACAAATTAGAGAAAACAATATCACAAGTAATAGTTGCAGAATCAATGATATTAATGGGTTATGTAACAAGTTTATTTATAGATAAATATAATTTAGCAGCTGCATTTAGGATTCAGAAAGTAAATTGCAATCCATATGAAATACTTAATAGATACAATGATAGTGATATTAAATATATAATATTAAAACAATATATGGGAAGAAGTTACATTACAACTAAACCAGGAATCCATGAATCATTAGGCCTTAAAATGTATGTACAATGTACATCACCATTAAGAAGATATCTTGATTTAATTATACAAAGGCAAGTATATAATAAAATTAATAATTATGAACTTCTAAATAAGGATTCAATCTCTAAGATTATTGAATATTCAAAGAATAGACAATCAGAGAATAGTAATATTTTTAAGAATGATAAATTTAAGTATTTAAAATTATTTTTTAAGAATGAAAAAAAACCTTTATATAAAATAATATTCGTTAAGTGGATTAATCATAAAAAAAATATTGCTTTAGTTTATTTTCCAGATTATTCACTGGAAATACTTATTACTCTTTTTGTATCAATAGAAATATATAGTAATAAAATATATAAAGTTAAATATATTATAAATGAAAGTAATCTTTTAGAGTTTATTTATTAATAAGAGAATAAATATAATAGGTTGTTATTAGTTTAAAAATATCTGTTAGTATTAATAAAAAAGCTTTATGACTTTTGTCATTACTACCCCTTTATACTATGTTAATGATAAACCTCATTTAGGAAGTGTATATACAACAATAATTTGTGACTCAATAGCTAGGTATAAAAGACTTACAGGTGAAGATGTTATTTTCATCACTGGTGTTGATGAACATGGCTTGAAAATACAAAGAACAGCTAATGAAAAGGGTATTGAACCAAAATCACATTGTGATGAAATCTCAGAAGTCTTTAATAATAATTGGAAAAATTGGAATATATCCTTTGATAAATTTATAAGAACAAGCTCAAAAAATCATGAATTTGTTGTTAATGAATTTTATGAAAGAGTAAAAGCATCAGATGATATCTACATGGGAGTTCAAAAAGGTTGGTATTGTGTCGGTTGTGAAGAATTTAAAGATAATCCAGAAAACTCATCAACATACAAGTGTCCGATTCATCAAAAAAATCTAGAATGGAAAAATGAAGAGAATCTCTTTTTTAGGCTTTCAAAATATCAAAAACATATTGAGAAAATAATAAACGAACCTTCTTTTATAGAGCCAATAGAAAGAAAGAATGAAATTATAAATTTTGTATCTAGAGGTTTAAAGGATTTTTCAATTTCAAGAACTAATGTTACATGGGGAATTCCTGTCCCTGGTTACGATAACCATACCTTTTATGTATGGTTTGATGCTTTACTTGGATATGTGAGCGCCATTAGTTCAGATGCGAGAGAACCTTCATTGGGAAAATCAATTAATGAAGGATGGCCAGCTGATGTTCATTTTATTGGAAAAGATATTCTGAGATTCCATGCTGTATATTGGCCCGCAATGCTCATTTCTGCCAATATGAAAGTTCCTAAAAAGGTCTTTGGTCATGGGTTTCTTACAAGAGAGGGGCAAAAAATGGGGAAAAGCTTAGGAAATGTACTCGACCCTGATTTATTGCTTACAAAATATGGAAATGACCCTGTAAGGTGGTACCTAATTAAAGACATATCACTAGGAAATGATGGAGATTTTCAAGACAAAAGATTTGTTGACATTATCAATAATGATTTAGCTAATACAATTGGCAATTTATTAAATAGAACATCATCTATGTCTAGAAAATGGTTTGATAATAAAGTTCCAAATAATGAAGAAATTTTGAGTGAAAATAAATTAGAGAATTTTGCCAAAATAGCAGTCAAAAACTATATTTATAACTATGAAAACTACAAATTAGATCTAGCAGCTAATGAAATACTTAGCCTAGCAATTAATACAAATTTGTATTTAAATGATAATCAGCCATGGCTGTTAATAAAACAGAAAGATAATCTACCTCTAGTAAAACAAATTATTTATAACGTTTTAGAAAGTACCCGAATAATAGGATTGTTATTACTACCTTTATTGCCCGAATTATCTACAAAAATTAATGAACAACTTGGTTCTATATACAGAGAAGAAATTCCTTGGAAACAACAATTAAGTTGGGGATTATTAGTAAGCAACTCAAGTCTACCTAAACCCACTCCAATTATAAATAAGCTGGATTATGAGCAACATTTATAGAGTAATAATTTTTCTACCATTTGTTATGTTAGGTTGTGCACCAAATGTAATTGAAGAGAATAAAGTAACTCAAAGAATAGACAGTTTAGATATGAATATTTTCTCTAAAAAGGGTGAAAAGATTTATTCTATTATCAGTCCAAAATCAAGTTACAACAAAAGTGAATTAAAGTTCGAATTAAAAAAACCTAATATAAATATTTTTAATGGGGAAGAAAAAAAATATATTATTAGTTCAGAAGAATCTACATTATCAGATAACAATAAACTTCTAAGGTTGAAAGGGAATGTAAAATTAAAAACTCTTAAGAACGATGAGGATATTTTATTTGCTGATAATTTTATTTGGAACATAGAAGATAATAACTATCTATTAGAGGGAAATATAAGATTTGAAAATAAAAATATTATAATAAATTCAGGAAAAGCAAAGTTGAGCTCTGATAATATAATTGAATTTTTTAATCCAGTAAAATATATAATTAAGGATGAAAATAACAAGAATAGATACGAAATTAATTCAGAAAATGCTTACTATAATCTCAAAACTGAATCCCTAAGTTTTAAATCAAAGGATAAAAGAGTTAGATCTATTATTAATTTTTAAATCTTATTTTTTGAAAAAATATTATTAATTTTCTTCGCCCAGTTTTTTATCCATTTTTCATCAGACTTAGTAAAACATTTAGCACTCCACCCTCCTATCAATATAAATGCCTTACTATCTATAGGTACTACTAAGATTGATGGAATATCTGCACAAAAGTCAATAAATTCATCTCTTCCTGGATAAAATTTAGTGTTTGCTAATGATATTAATTTCATATTTTTTATTGATCTCAGGCAAGTTTCTCCAGGTTTAAAATTATTACTTGAGATAATTCCTCTTTTTAATATATTTACTCCATTATTGTGGATTAGTATTGCTGCTGCTGCAGTAGAAGTTAATATCGTTTCAGAACCCCATGCAAGTTCATCAATAACTTCATCCGGCATGTTTCTATTGAAGAGAAACTTATTTTCTCCTTTTAAAGCAGCTTTCTCACCAGCTAATGGTTCGAATTGTTTAAATAAAAAACCTATCAAAATAATAATTAATGAAGCTATTGCTGCTAACACTTGTGCTCTTTCAAGCTCAGGAGTGATTGTTTCTATTGAAATGAAATTTGCTATCTGAAAAATAAAGAGTATTGCACCGACTAATATTAATGATTTCCCATTGAATCCCATATTTTAAATATGTTATTTCTAATTAAATTATGCAAATATTATATTGTCTAATACATTTAAAATTACTCAAACATATCGTTTTTAATATATAATTAACCAAAACCATTCAAAATGAAACTAAAAATCAATAAATATATACTTTCTCTTATCTTTACTGGCTTAATTTTTATTCTTATCCCCTCGACAACATACGCAAATGAAATTAATAGTATAAATAAATATTTTGGTATTACTCAACAGAAGACTGTTATAAATTACGAAAAAAGTCAGCCTTCATCTATTGACAACCCTGTAGTGGATCCAAATTTTAACACTATGAGATCAAAAGATACTGAGAGCTCAACTGCTACTTATATAGTTATAGGTTTGTTAATTGCTGCCACAATTATTCCTTTAGCAACATGGTGGTATTTCTCTAAATAATAGAGAATTTATGTTTGCCAAGGATTTAAGTATTAGTGAATATTCATCTTATATAGTTTTTATTACAGGGGGGACAAAAAGTGGCAAAAGTGAATTTGCGGAGCATATAGCAAAGGAGGTAAAAAAATTATCATATGTTGCCTTATCTGAAAACAATTTGGATGATAAAGAATGGCAAGATAAAATTAATTTACATCGAAAAAGAAGGCCAAAAGATTGGAGTTTAATAGAAACGACAGATCTTTTGAGTACATTAAGGAAAGAAGAAGGTCCATTATTAATAGATTCTATTGGTGGATTCGTTATGAAAAGTATTGGTAAGGAACAAAATGAATGGTCTACAAATATGAATTTACTTATAAGTCTCTTAATGAAAAGAAAAAGCATAACAATTATTGTTGGAGAACAAGTAGGTTGGAGTTTGGTCTCTGAATATAAAATTGGTAATACATATATTGAAAGAATCGGCGAACTTCAAAAGAGAATAACCAAAATATCAAATGATAATTGGCTAGCCATAAACGGCAGAGCAATCAAAATAGATGAAATAAGTATTGAAATACCTACTTAAAATTGGAAGTCGCTCTTTTTGAACCCAGAATCCCACAAAATACTGGTAATATTGCCAGATCATGTGCTGCATTTAATATACCTTTAAATCTTATAGAGCCCTTGGGTTTTAAGCTAGAAGATAAATATTTAAAAAGAGCAGGATTAGACTATTGGCCTCTAGTTACTGTTAATCAGTATGAGAATTTTGAAAAATTTTTAGCGTCAAAATCAACAAAAAGAATAATTTCTTTTAGTAAAAAAAATGGATTATATTTGAAGGATTTTAAATTTAAGCACGATGATATTTTGCTATTTGGGAGAGAAGATTCAGGATTACCCGTTTCCATTATTGATAAAAGCGACTTTTTAATATCAATATTTATGCCAAATATACAGACTGGAAACAATGATCAAAAAGGTGTTAGAAGTCTGAACCTTTCTGTAGCATGCGGAATTGCTATATATGAGGCCCACAAACAAATAAATTTTCAAAATGGTAATTAAGTACAACCAATGCCTTACAATATTTCCATGTCTCGGTAGCTCAGCTGGTTAGAGCGGCGGATTCATAGCCCGCAGGTCGCGTGTTCAAGTCACGCTCGAGACATTTTCAATAATTTTTCAATTGAAGAACATACGTGAAATTTTAATTTAATTAAACTATTAAAGACAATAATGTTTAATTCACTCAGCACAGTCTTAGATTCAAAAAAATCTAAAGCAAAATATCCAGAAGCAAGAGTTATAGTTCTTGATGACAATTTTAATACTTTTCAGCATGTCGCAAATTGTCTTTTAACAATAATCCCAAGCATGAGTGAAAAAAAGGCATGGGATCTAACCATCAAAGTTGACGAGACAGGATCTGCAGAGGTATGGAGAGGTAATCTTGAACAGGCAGAGCTATATCATGAGCAACTATTCAGCAAAGGATTAACAATGGCTCCAATTGAGAAAACATAAAATAAGTAAGATTGACAGAAAATTTTTGGCTTATAAATTCGAATCGTTCAAGTGTTAAAAAGTTTTCAAAGAATAATCAAAATAAAGATAAATTTTTTGAATATATGTTTATTGACTCTGGAAGAATTCTTGGTGTTTTAGGAAAAGAACCACCTCTTATGACAACAAGAGAAGAACTTAAACTTGATAAAGCTAGAGATGAATGGAGAAAGTTAATCGCTCAAGGTTGGAGGAGAACCAAACCAGTTTGGGAAGACTATTAGTATCCAATATTGTTACTAGGATTAGTTATATAAATTATGAGATTTAGTACGTAGTTAGCGGGTAAATTTAATGGCTTTAAAAGTAACAAAGCCATACCTTGAGTCACATTAAATTCTTTATTTTTCATAAAAAAATAAAAGTCTCATTTTAATTATAAAAAGAGTGTCAAATACAAACTAAAAATATTGAAAAAAAAGATATATAAGCATTTATTGATTAAAGATTTTCATGATATCGAATATATAAAACTCATATTAAAAAATTATAGATTTAGAGTAACTGATATTTTTTTAAACATAAAAATGCACGTTATAATTTTATAATCCATACCATTTTAAACTTTTAAATACCCAATGAAGTATCTCATAACAAGCAAAAGATCTAGAGCTTTATTTAGTATTGGAATAGTTGCTATAAGTATTGGATTAATATCAAAAAAAGTAATTAACTATCCAGCTGGAGGATGTATGAAAGTTCCTCAAGAAATAACCTTTAATATCTAGCCATTAATAATCTAACATTTTCTTAATTCTTAAATCCAGTCAACTTTGATAACTCTTTTAGTGAAAGTACACCTAAAATTAGTTTTCCATTTATTTCCCATGTGGGAAACCCTTTAATTTTTTTATCAATGCATAATTGCGTTTGACTGTTTATACCATCTCTTGCACATTCAACTACATTAAGTTCTCTATAAGCTTGTTTACCAAATAATTCACTTTGATTAAGGCAATTAGGGCACCAATATGCTGAATATTTAACTACACCATTATCTTTAAGGTATTTTGCCAACTCGATTGATTCCCTAGTGCTTTCTGAGGTGACTATAAGTTCTCTCTGATTATTTAAGTGGGAGCTATGTACAACTCTTGGTAAAGTGAGCAAAACTAATAGTGGGATTAATAGGCGTTTCATTTATTTACTACTTTTCCTCCATATTTTCTAACTATCTTATCAATCAAAATTCTAATATCTTTATTTTTAAGTTTCTCTATTTGCTGAAGATTTTCAAGAAGATCACATATTTGATCCTGTGTATCTTCATTTAATTCACTTACTGCCATTTATAGTTAAAGTTTTTATATTTCAATCTAAAATCAAAAGTAAATTTACATACTTATTGTATTTATATTTTTTTATTGCTATTTTTTTAAAGCGGGCTAAGGTTCATATCTCCACGAGGATTTAGTCCGCTGAATTTTTAAAGATTCAATTTATTTTGGATCCCTCTTTAAAAAGTTGATTAGAAATATTCAAAAATATTTATCTTTGCTTAATTTCTAAATTCCATTGAAAAGCATTCTGATATAAATATTAATAGTGTGACACTATTTATTAAATAATGTTGTTATTTCGCTTCATAACTTTCTTAAAATACTTAAACTCAATAAATTCATGCATCATTTTGATATCATCAGATAATACTTTTTTATTAACTGCATATTCATCCACATTAATTGGAGATTTATTATTTTCAGAAAATGTTTCGTGATCAAAAGAATATTTTATAAAATCCTCTTCACCATTTTGATTTTGACCATATGATTCCTCTAATACACCTCGAGACCTCAAAGCTTCCTCAACCAATAAACCTGTAACTTTTGACTGACTAAACTCATTAACTGTGCACAATTTTTCAATAATTTCATGCACTTCTTCACTTGGCAAAAAGCCAATTCTTTTCCTCGGAGAGGGCATAATTAAAAAAATTAGTGTCACACTTGCACATTATAAGTGTTGCACTATATTTGATTTAAGTCAACTAATTTTGCTATGCATATTTTATTATTTCCTGTCGGATTTATTCTTTGGTATCTAGCTTATGAAGCAAAACCTATCATTAATGATGAAGTAACACTTAATTGGGAAGAAAAAAATACGATTAAAAGAAATAAACTTTTAAATATAATCAACGAAAGCTTTTAAAATTTACTATTAATCGATTTTGACCATTCCTTGTGCTTATTATCTAAATCTGAGATTAACTGTTTTTGGTAAGTAAATTTGAGTTGATTTTCGTTAAGTGATTTTTTTGTGATAATCATCTCTTTAGAGAAAAAATAAGGAGCGTTAGAACTACTAATTTTTTTTTTGACTTCCATATAATGAATTCATCTATTTTTTTTATATGACTTAATAGGTTATAGTCTTAATATTTTTATATTCTTTTTATATTTCCTTCATATCTGTTTTTAGCACGTTTGTAAAAAATATTAGTTTATTAAATAATAAAGGCTATATTTAAACAAAATATATGTTTTATCATGAATCTAAAGGAGAGAGGGATTACTGTTGGAGATTTACTAATAATACTAATAATAATAATCACTTCTACAATATTAATTAAATCATTTAACAAGGATAAGAAAACAACACTTAATTATAGTAATCAAGAGCAAGTATCTTATAAGAGAAATACTATCAAAAATTTATTTGAATAGCTTATATAAATTATTTATAAAATTCTTAATTATTTCAATTTACTTTTAGGTATCTCTTATGTAAATTTCAAGAATAAATAATTATCAAATATTGAGTTTATGCATTTAAAATATTTTGATGAAATGATTTAGAACTTTCCCATTTCAAGTTATCCTTTAAATCATTGATATCATTTGATATTGACACTAAATTCACCATTTGAAGAATTTGACTTTTATTTAGCCTATTAATAATAATAAGTTTATTAAGCATTTCTAAGACAGATTTATCATTAATATTCATTGTTTGTATAAAAAACTATGATCCTTCAATTCGTATACTTTATCTTATAATTTTAAAAATTTCTCATAAAATTTCATTATATATTTAATGCTAAATAAAATAATTTATAAAATCATCAAAAATAAAACCCTTACTTATATGAAAAGATCTTAAGCTCACTTTCTTATAAATTCGTTTATTGTAAAAAGAAAAAAAATGAAAAAAAACTCCAAGAAGGAATACCTTAATAGAGATGAAGTTAATGAAATGATTGAATCAGCTTTAAGGAGACATAATAGAAGATCTACAATAATATCAAGCGTACTTGGCTGGATTCTAATAGGAGGTTATTCTTTTGGACTTTTTCAAGCAGTTCAAAATGTCTAATTAATCTTTTCTTTAAAGTAAAACTTGCTAGATGATAAATTAATATAAGATTAAATATTTATTATGAGGGAATATATTGAGGCAAATCTTACAGTGATAAGAAAATATTTAAAAAAACGAAAAAAGTATACGTCAAAATTAAATAATGCTTCGATAATGGAAGAATTCAAAGAATGGAGCAAAGATCCATTACCTGAGACAGAATCAATTTGGACTTTACCTGACTTAACGAGGAATGAAAGACTAAAAAATTTTTGTCGCTCAATCAAAAAGGAAATAAGATAAGTTTTTAACTTCCTAGTTGTATATGATTTACCTTTAAGTAAAAATAACCCGCAAATCCAACTATATTCAAAATTACAACGAAAATCCAAGCTCCAATTGGTTGATTAGAATCAAATTTTTTTATTTTAACTTTTTCTTTTAGTCTTTCAATATAATTAGCCATAATTAAAAATATCAAAAAGAATATTGTTTATTATAGAGGGTTAAATTTTAAGGAATCTTAAATAAAATAAAATTTCTTTTAATTTGAATTTTTATTGTCTTGCCTGTTAATGGGATATTTAATTAACTCCCTTTTGAGATTTTTTAATAGTTTATTGTGATTCAAAATTGTAAATTTCCTTGTAAAGGAATAGTGCCATTTCATTGAATTAAAAAAAAACTTGCTAATTCATTATTAATAAAATTATAATACTTATTACGGTCATTAAGACCATACATAATTTAAATAAGGACAAATTTTTTCATGAGCTTAAGAGTTGGCCAAGAAGCACCAGACTTTAGTGCTACAGCAGTATATGATCAAGAGTTTAAGGAGATTACACTTTCAGGTCTTAGAGGTAAATGGGTTGTTCTATTCTTTTACCCACTAGATTTTACATTTGTATGTCCAACTGAAATCACTGCATTTAGTGATAAATACCAAGATTTCTCGGCACTTAATACGGAAATTCTTGGGGTATCAGTTGATAGCAAACACTGTCATTTAGCTTGGATACAAACCCCAAGAAATGAAGGTGGTATAGGTGATATTAACTATCCGTTAGTTTCTGACTTAAAAAGAGAAATTTGCCAGGCGTACAATGTTCTAAATGATGATGGAGAAGCTGATAGAGGATTATTTCTTATCAATCCAGAAGGAGTAGTTATGCATACTACTGTTAACAAGGCTCCTGTAGGTAGAAATGTTGAGGAAACGCTAAGGATTCTTCAAGGTTATCAATACGTTGCGGCAAACCCCGATGAAGTATGTCCAGCAAACTGGACCCCTGGGGAGAAAACAATGTTAGAGGATCCCAAAGGTAGTAAGGAATATTTTTCTGCGCTATAGAAGAATTAGAAACATTTAAGTAAGTATTGAGTAGTAAATAATTATAAAAAAATAAAAAATAAATATATTCAAAAAGGGGATAAAATCCCCTTTTTGAGGTTTGGGCACGATCCAATCGCTCAAATTAGTTTTATATGATAAGAAGGACCATGTATAAAAAGAAATTTCTATGGCGACTAGAATAAAGAGATTAATTAAATTTAAGTTATTTAAGTCAAAATATTTATAAATATAAAACTGATCATCAACAATAATATTATTAATTTGAAGATGCCAAAGATGGAGAGAAATCAAAATAAAATTTACCAATATTATTTTTTTTAACAGAAACCTAGATTCCTTAAAAATTAATAGGATAGAAATTAGAAATATGAAAAAACTTAACTGTGGAATATCCGGTTTTGGTGCATTAATTCCTTCAAGAAATAAATTAAATATAAGATCAAAATTTATATATATATAATCAGCTATTAAGTAAGAGAGAAATATTAAATTTATTGCTACTAAGAATAATAATCTTTTTCCTTTGATTATTTTTATACTATGGATTTTATCCTTAGTAAAATTATAGTATGTATAGTTTTTTAAAGAGTTTATATAGACCAAAGATGGACATATTGCACCGCTCAAATAATAAAGGATAGAATAAAAGGAAATATCATTAATATTTAGTGAATACAAATTTAACCATTGTTTTTGTACAAATGGAAGAATAAGTAAAAATGAAAGTGTTACTAATAACTTCGTTGTATTGTTTTTAATTATCAAGGAAATATTTTTTTTAATTTAAAGCAATTAAATCAAACTTTCAACAATTTAGAAGTTGTTAACTTAAAAACTTTTTTATCTATAGTTTCTTGATTTAAAAGTATATCAACTAATTTATCAAGTAAGACTCTATTTTTTTTCAATATTTTTATTGAATTATTTAATGAAATTTTAGAAATATTTATAATTTCATTATCTATTCTAGAACTGGTATTTTCTGCTATGAGAGGCTTTCTTCTAAATAATCCATCTCCTAAATACATTTCATTATTATCAGAATCCATTGAAATTGGACCAATAATTGAAAAACCATATTTTGTAACCATTTCCCTTACGATATTTGTCGCATAAGAGATATCATTTATGGAGCATTGTGTAATTTCACCTTCACCAAAAACTATCGTTTCTGCTGCTCTTCCAGCTAGAGCAATTTCAATTTTTGAAAATAATAATTTTTTTGAAATCAATCCACTAGAAATTACATCTTCGTCAGGGCATATTTTTGTATATCCTCCTATAGATCCAGATCTAGGTAAAATTGTAATTTTATCAACTGATTCAATTCCATTTCTCACAGCAGATACAATTGCTCTACCTACTTCGTTATAAGCAATAATTTTTTTCATATTAGGAGAAGTTATTAATGAGCTTCTCAGGCCAATGGTAATTTTATCAAGAGCATTTTCTATATGTATATCACTGATTAATTTAGATTCGTCTCTTGCACAGTGAATAGCACTCTCGTTCATCAAATTTGCAAGATCTGCTCCTGAAAATCCAACTGTTCTAGAAGCCCAATATCCTAAGTCAACATCGCTTGAAAGTGGTTTGGAAAGTGAATGAACTGAAAGAATTTTTTTTCTTCCATCTAAATCTGGAAGCATTACTTCAATTTTCCTATCAAATCTACCTGGTCTTAATAATGCTGCATCCAAAATATCTGGTCTATTTGTTGCAGCTAGAACAATAATCCCAGAATTATCAGCAAAACCATCTAATTCAGTAAGAAGCTGATTAAGGGTTTGTTCTCTTTCATCATTTCCACCTCCAATCCCAGACCCTCTTTGCCTACCAATGGAATCAATTTCATCAATGAAAATTATACAAGGTGATTTTTCCTTAGCTTTAGAGAACAGATCACGAACTCGGCTTGCTCCAACACCAACAAAAAGTTCTACAAACTCTGATGCCGATATTGATAGAAAAGGCACTCCTGATTCACCCGCAATTGCTTTAGCTAATAATGTTTTACCTGTTCCCGGTGGGCCTATTAGAAGAACTCCCTTAGGAACTTTTGCTCCAAGATTTTCAAATTTCTTTGGTTCTTTCAAAAATGTTATTACCTCTTTTAATTCCTCAGCGGCTTCAGGGACGCCAGCTACATCATCGAATCTAGTTTCTACATCATCAATAGTTACAAATTTAGCTTGATTTTTCGTAAAACCAAAAGCTCTGGAAGCGAATTTTGATGTACTTCTCAAGATTAAGACTATAGCTAATATGAAAATCAGGAAAAGACTTATTGAAGCAAAAGAATTAGCAGCTGAGGCTTCTTTTCTACTATTGTTAATAGTTAGATCTACCTTATTTTCAGTAGCCTTTTCAAGGATTAATTGATCGTTGTAAAGAATAGGTATTTTAGATTTATCGCCATTTTTATACAGAACATCAATTTCTCTCTGCCTTGGATAGAAAAATATTGATTCTATTTTCCCCGTCTCTATATCTTCTAGAAGATCCGAATAACTTGATTTAGAATCTGAATAAGAGAATTTTGATCTAAACACTAATCTTTATAAGTGATTAATAAAGCATATATGCTTATTTAAAAAATTGACGTATATAAACAAAATATACTCAAAAGTTTTGGAGATAACCAGTTAAAGGTTATATTATTATATGGATATAAAGAAACAGAATGGCTGTACCAAAGAAGAAAAAATCAAAGAGCAAAAGGAACCAAAGGCACGCTGTTTGGAAAGGAAAAGCAGCAACAGCAGCTCAAAAAGCTATATCTCTAGGTAAATCAGTTTTAACTGGGAAAGCTCAAGGATTTGTTTATCCTATTGAAGAAGAAGAAGAAGAGTAGCTTTTAAGATCCTAATTTAAATGCTTCAAGTATAACGGCATAAATTGCACCAATTCTTAATTTATCAACTACGGTCCATAGATAATAAAATTTTGAACTTGCGGCAGGTTTAATTCTTATAATAATTTCAATAAAAATAATAATTATTGGGACCATTATCAACTCATTTTTACCTTCAGATATAAATTTTGTAATAAAATTTGCGAACAAAAAATAACCTGTCAAAACAGAAATTAGACCAATAGATTTTGTTCTCCAAGTATCACTTAGAAAACCCAAAAATAAATTATTTAACTGGTAGGTAATTTTTGAAAAATTAGTTTTTTGCATTACTTAAAGACACTAAATAATCACTTAGAAAGTTATAGTCAACATATGATTTTTTTAGTTTAGGGCCTTTAATTACATTTGCCACATTATTCTGATCACCAAGACTGTCTAAAATACAATCTAATTTAATATTTTCCTCAAGAACGATTGGGATATTTGAAGGAACAAAAATTGTTGGCAAGTTAGCTGCCAAGGAAGATTTCAATCCTGGATTGGAGTCTTCAAAAACAATTGAGTTGTTTTTGTTTATACCACTTAATTTGATTGCTTTTAAATATGGTAATGGATTTGGTTTCTTTAATTCAACGTCTTCGCTTGAAATAATGAACTCAAAAGGGTTGAAGCCATTAAAAAGATAATCAACAAGTAGATTGACTTGAATTCTTGAACTTGAAGTAACAATAAATTGTCTTACTTTTTTTGTATGTAATTCATTTATTAATCTAAATACGCCAGTTTTTAAACTAACGCAATTTTTTTTTATAACTTCTAAGTAATGAAACTGCTTCGTTTCATGAATTTTGAGAATTAAATCTTCTGAGAAATTATCATTGTTAGATTTAGCGTAATAAGCAATCCTATTTTTGCCCCCATTAATCTTCAGAAGTTTTATATATGTATTAGTATCCCAATCCCAATCAATACCAAGGTCATTAAAAGCATGATTAAAAGCAGGTAAATGGGCCTCTAATTCAGTATTTGCGATGGTACCATCTAAATCCCAATAAACACCCTCCAGATAAGTCACCAAAAAGAATTTCTTTTATTTACGGTAAAATACAAGAGCAATTATTGCTGGTCCTGCTAACGCAACTACAGCCAAAGGAATAAGTGTTGCCATGATTAATGAATATGTTTTGTGATACTATTTTTACAAATAAATGACGAAACTGTACTGATACGTTACAAGATTGAATTAAATTATGAAATCATGGACATGTATAGAAAATTGTGGAGCTTGTTGTAAATTCGACTTGAAACAAAGAAGCGATTTGGCTAACAAACTTAACAAAGAAGATATAGCTTTGATAAATTCTATGACGGCCAAAGACGGTTGGTGTAAAAACCTGGACAGAGAAAATAAAAAATGCTTAATTTATGAAACAAGACCACATTTTTGTCGGGTAAGTGAATTTTCAACTTCATTTAAAGGATATTTGAAATCTGGTGATAAATTTTTAATAGATTGCTGCAAACAACATATTTCATCAAATTATGGATACCAAAGTAAAGAGATGAAAACTTTTAGAATTGCCGTTTCAGGAAAATGAATAGTAAATTAGAAAAAAAAGAAAACAATCTGGAAAAAAGTTTTTTTTCAATATTTATAACGACTTTTACAACAATTTTTATTGCTGAACTTGGCGATAAAACTCAGATAGCCACATTAATGCTTTCTGCTGAATCGGGCAGGCCAATAGTTGTTTTTCTTGGAAGTTCTCTAGCATTAATAAGCTCTAGCATAGTAGGAGTTCTTATTGGTAAATGGGTATCAAAAAAAATATCTCCTAGCAAATTTGCTTTATCTACTGGTACTTTAATGATATTGATAAGTATATTTTTAGCTTATGAAACATTCAAAAATTATTTATAAATGGTTTTAAGTTTATTACTATCAACATTTCTAACCGTTTTCATAGCTGAATTAGGTGACAAAACTCAACTAGCTACTTTAACTATAAGTGGCACTTCAAATAAACCATTAGCAGTTTTTCTAGGATCTTCTTCAGCACTTGTTTTTGCAAGTTTACTAGGAGCTTTAACAGGTGGTTCTATTTCAAGTTTTTTACCCGAAGTAGTTCTTAAGTCAATAGCATCTATTACATTTTTCATCATTGGTATAAGGCTTTTTATCAACTCTT
>QCMA01000007.1 GCA_003214115.1 Prochlorococcus sp. AG-418-I21 | reverse complement strand
CATAAATCAAAACAAATTAATATTAGCTGGGTGAATATACCCATCAAAAATCCAAAAACAATCGAAAGAATTGTTTTTGGTCCTTTTGCTAGCTATGAATCAGCAAAAAAACAAGCAGATAAACTTAAAGATAAAGGATTTGAGACGACTGTTGCTTACCCTAAAGATTGGGAAGTGTGGATTCCATATGAAGATGATTTGCCAGAGTTTGAATTAAAAAATAAGACTTCCAGAAAAATAAAAAATTTTCAAATTACCCCTTTTCTCAGAAATGAATATAGTGTTATAAAACTCGAAGGACCTATATATATTTACGCTCAAGAGGAAATAATAATAAATGGTGTCAATTTTGGTAAAAATTTTTATTTAATACAAGATTCATATGGAACTTGGACATTAGTTCAAAAAATTGAATTTGATGAATATTTGGCAGGTGTCTTGCCATATGAAATTGGACCGAATTCTCCTTTGGAAGCACTCAAGGCTCAAGCAGTTATTGCGAGAACTTGGGGAATATTTAATTCTGATAGATTTAATATGGATAAATACCATTTATGTATAAGCACTCAATGTCAAGTCTATAAGCCTTCTAAAATTTCAAATAAAAAAATACAAAAAGCTATAGAAGCAACTTCAAATTTAATTCTCACTTATAGAAATCAACCAATAAATGCTTTTTACCATGGTTCTAATGGTGGAGTATCTGCTACTGCAGGCGAGTCTTGGCAAATCCAAGATTATTCTTATTTCAATTCAATCATTGATGGTTCTAAATCATTAAATAAAATTTTTAAACTTCCAATTACAAATGAATCAGATTTAAATAATTTTTTAGATTTTGATAAAGAAAAGTTTTATGGGAGTAATCATTCTTTGTTTCGATGGAATAAGAAAATTTCTACTTTTGAAATTAAAGAAAAGTTAATAAAAAACAAACTGATAAATGTTAATGAAGATGTTTTGGATTTAAATTCTATTGAACGTGGGTCTAGTGGCAGAGTGACAAAATTAGAAATACAAACAGACAAGAGTAATAAATCTATAGTTCTCGTGAAAGATGATATTCGACGGGTATTAAATTTTATACCTAGTAATTTGTTTACTATTAATAAATTAAATGATGATTTATGGCTTTTGAGAGGAGGAGGCTTCGGTCATGGTGTAGGTTTATCTCAGTCAGGAGCAATTGAAATGGCTAAATTAGGATTCTCTTATGAACAAATATTGAATCATTACTATCAAGATGCAAAACTGAAAAAATTTGAGATATTGTCTCAATGAAAGTTAAGTAATTAAAAATATACTTTTATGAGTAAGGGTTTTTATAAAAATCGAAGATTGAAGTCGTTTATATTTCTTGGTGCTTGTTTTTTAGTAGCTTTTATTCCTCATGCTTACAATATCGAAAATTTCTTTTACATTATATTGACTCTTTCTTTTGTGATTGTTTTTTACGGTTTAATAGTTATCTCTAGAAATTTCAAAAGGAACAACGTTTTAAATACTGTAAGCAGAAGAATTAGCAATAAAGAATTACCTTTGCTTGATATTTTAGTCGCAGCTAGAGATGAAGAGAATGTCATAGCAAGATTAGTTGAAAGATTGTTTAGTTTAGATTATCCAACAAATAAATTAAATATTTACATAATCGATGATGGTAGTTCTGATAAGACACCTTTAATTTTAGATCGATTATCTAGACAATATGACAAGCTAAAAGTTATAAGTCGTTCTCCAAATGCAGGAGGAGGAAAGTCAGGAGCTTTAAATTATGCCTTGAAGTTTACTCATGGTGAATGGTTATTAGTTTTGGATGCTGATGCTGAATTAAAGCAAGATTCTTTGATAAGATTATTTAAATTTGTAGAAGAAGGCGATTGGTCTGCAGTTCAACTAAGAAAATCAGTAACAAATGTAAGTAAGAATTTTTTAACTTCCTGTCAGTCAATGGAGATGGCAATGGATGCAATCTTTCAATATGGAAGATTATCAGTTGCTGGCGTTTCTGAATTAAGGGGAAATGGCCAATTAATTAAGAAAGAAACATTATTGGCATGTGGTTCTTTTAATGAAGATACAGTTACAGATGATCTTGATTTGAGTTTAAGATTATTATTATCAAAATCTAGAATTGGAATCTTATGGGATCCTCCAGTAATGGAGGAAGCAGTTGAGAATTTAAATGCTTTATTAGCGCAAAGGCAAAGATGGGCAGAGGGGGGTTTGCAAAGATTCTTTGATTATGGAGATCAATTATTTACTGATAAAATTGATTATTTGCAGAAATTTGATTTAACTTATTTTTTCATCTTGCAATATGCACTACCAATCATTTCTATTTTTGATTTAGTTTTCAGTATTGCTTTATTAGATTCACCAATTTATTGGCCTATTTCATTTACAGCTTTTATGTTATCTGGAATTGCTTTTTGGTACGGTTCTTCTTGTAAAAGCGAAGTACCAGTACTGCAAAAAAGCAATTTTTTGATGGTATTTTTATCGGTTTTTTATTTATCACATTGGTTTTTAGTAATCCCTTGGGTAACAATAAAGATGTCCATTTTTCCCAAAAAGATACTCTGGCGAAAGACTCTTCATACTGGAGTTTAATTTATTCATCAAGATCTATAATTTCTCCGTTAAAAAAATTTGCCAAGTTTTTTGGACTATCATCATAAGTTTCCTCGTTAGATTTTTTTGTTGACGTATTAGTTTTTGGTTCTACTTTTTTTATTGGTCGAAAATTATTTACTTCATTTTGATTTATTTCTGGAGTGTTTGTTGGGTTACTTTTATTTAATTGTTTGGTTGAAAAATTAAGTATTATTCCATCTCCAAATATCTTTTTTACAGTATTTTCAATTATTACTTTTCTGCTTTTTATCATATTTTCCCAGTTTGGAGATAATGCAATTGTGATTTTCTCCGAATCAAAACTTTCAAGTTCGGCTTGTTGTGAAAGTAACATTCTTGTTGATGGTAATTCTACTTTAGAAAGAATTAATTCCCATTTATCTTTTAAATTATTTGATCCAGGATTATTTTGGTTATTGTCCAAAATATTTTCAATACTTTCTTTTTCAAGAACTTCAAATTTTTCAAATTTCTCGTCTTTTTTTTCGATCAATTCATCGCGAGTTATCTCTTTTTTAATACTTGCTTTTTGCTTCACATTAGAAATATTTTCTTTATTAAAAATTGCAATGTTTTTTCCACTTTCATGCTTCTCCTTACTCGTATTATTTTTACTTTCTTGCTTATTTCCAGAACTATTTATCTCTTGATTACCTAGAAGGCCAGTTAAATGTATTTCCAACCAAAGCCTTGGATTATCACTTGTTTTGATTTGATATTCAATATTTCTCAGATTATTATGCCATTTAATTATTGTTGATTTATTTATTTTTTTTGAGAATTTATCTAATTCATCTTGAAATTCATCAGACGTATAATAAAGTTCTGAGTAATTATTATTTATAGTGTGTAGTAGTAGATCTCTTGTTATATTCAATAATCCGATAATTATTTGAAGTGGTTCGTTTCCGGCATCATACAATTTGTTGCAGGTGATAATTAATGACTCTGGATTATTCTCAACCAATGATTCCATCAGACTTGTTAATTCACTTTCTGATACTTCTCCTAGGAGGTTTTGGATATTATTAACTGTTATACCTTCTGGTAAAAGATTCAATTGTTCAAGGAGGCTTTGCGCATCTCTCATACCTCCATTAGATCTTTTTGCAATCATTTTTAAGGCCTGAACTTCGTACTTAATCGATTCTTTTTCGGCGATTTCTGATAAATGTTGAAAAATATCACTAGGGCTTATTCTTCTAAAATCAAACTTTTGGCATCTACTTTTTATTGTATTTAATACTCTCTCAGGATTTGTCGTCGCAAGGATAAATACAACTTTTGAGGGGGGTTCTTCAATAGTTTTTAGTAAAGCATTCGAAGCTGCTGTTGAAAGCATATGACATTCATCAATTACATATACTTTCCATCTCGCTTGAGTAGGTGCAAATCTCGCTCTTTCTATAATTTCTCTTATATTTTCTACTCCTGTATTTGATGCTGCATCAATTTCGATAATATCTAGAGCGCTTCCATCAGTAATTTGTCTACATAAGTCACATTTACAACAAGGAGTTATCGTAGGTTGGTCGAATGCCTGGCAATTTAGAGATTTTGCAAATATTCTTGCACTTGATGTTTTTCCAGTGCCTCTTGGACCATTAAAAAGATACGCAGGAGCAATTTTTTTTGTTAATAGTGCTTGTTTTAGTGTAATGGATATAAATTTTTGCCCAACCAGTTCGTCTAAGTTGGTTGGTCTATATTTTTGATGAAAAGGCTTATGTATATTTTGCATTTATTTTTCATTAATTTAGAAAAATTTGGGATTCAATTAAAAAAATTAAACTCTATTTTTATGCAGACTCTTTAATGATTCTTTTTGATCCTGAAGGTAGTTTAACAATTTTAGATGAGAACAAATTATCTACCATTTTTTTCGTAATTGTGAATTCTTTTACATTTTCTTCAGAAGGCAAAGTGTACATTATGTCTAGCATTAGCTCTTCAATTATTGACCTTAATGCTCTTGCACCTGTTTTTCTTTTATATGCTTCATTTGCTATCGCTTGAACAGAATCAGGCTCAAATGATAATTCAACATTATCCATACTTAGCAAAGTTTTGAATTGCTTTACTAATGCATCTCTTGGTTGAGTCAAAATGGATTCTAAAGTTTCTTTAGTAAGACGATCTAGTACAGCACAAACTGGAATTCTTCCAATAAATTCTGGAATTAGGCCATATTTCACTAAGTCATCTAATTCTAAATTTTTCAGGGAATCTCTTGGGTCTAATATTTTTTTTGTATCAACTTTGTTTTGATCTGAATTGGTGGTAAATCCTATAGAGTGTTTACCCATACGCTTTTGAACGATATCCTCTAAACCTATAAAAGCTCCCCCGCAAATAAATAAAATTTGACTCGTATCAATTTGGATGCAGTCATGATAAGGATGTTTTCTTCCGCCTTGTGGTGGCACATTAGCAATTGTTCCTTCAAGCATTTTTAATAATGCTTGCTGTACTCCTTCACCAGAGACATCTCTGGTAATTGAAGGATTCTCGCTTTTTCTTGCAATTTTATCTATTTCATCAATATAAATAATTCCTTTTTGAGCTAGTTCTACATTCATTTCTGATTTCTGTAGAAGTCTTAAAAGTATGTTTTCAACATCCTCCCCAACATATCCAGCTTCTGTCAAAGTCGTTGCATCAGCTACTGCAAAAGGAACATCCAGAAACTCTGCTAAAGTTTGCGCCAATAATGTTTTCCCACTTCCAGTAGGGCCAATGAGTAAAATATTTGATTTTTGTAATTTAGTTGCTTGTGAATCTGTTGAATTGTTATTTTTACTATCTTCTTTAACTTTCCATGCTAACCGCTTGTAGTGATTGTATACGGCAACTGATAATATTTTTTTTGCAGATTCTTGTCCAACAACTTGATTATCTAGAAAACTTTTAATTTCTAATGGCTTAGGAATTGAGGTTAATTCTAAAGGAACCGATTTTTTTGGGTTATCAGTTGGTAATTTCTTTTTTACTTGAGGAGAATTGTTTGTATTCGCTTGATTATCAAGTAGTTCTTCATCGAGAATTTCATTACAAAGATCTATGCACTCATCACAGATATAAACCCCAGGACCAGCTATAAGCTTTCTTACTTGGTCTTGTGATTTCCCGCAAAATGAACATTTAAGATGGGCGTCGAATTTAGCCATCGATTATAAGTTTTAAAAGTGAAAGGTGGTCAATATTCCCTATTCACTAGGATTGCTTATAAATATCGATTCGTCATCATATTCTTAAAAAATCAGTTGCCCTTGTCACTTTTTGATAACTTTATCAATTAATCCATATTCGACTGCTTCCGAGGGAGATAAAAAGTAATCTCTTTCTGTATCTTCATTAATTTTTTCTAAAGGTTGACCAGTATGTTCTGCTAAAAGCGAATTTAATGTTTTTTTGAGAAAAAGTATTTCTTTAGCTTGTATTTCAATCTCTACTGCTTGACCTTGTGCACCTCCCAGAGGTTGATGAATCATAATTCTTGAATTAGGTAAAGCCAATCTTTTCCCCTTTGCTCCTCCAGAAAGTAGAAATGCCCCCATACTTGCTGCTACTCCAAAGCATATTGTTACTACATCAGGGGATATCTGTTGCATAGTATCGTATATGGCCATTCCTGCAGTTACTGAGCCTCCAGGAGAATTGATATATATTTGTATATCTTTTTCTGGATCTTCCGCTTCAAGAAATAATAATTGTGCAACAAGTGAGTCAGATACTTGATCATTAATTCCAGTACCTAAAAAAATTATTCTCTCTCTCAATAGTCTTGAATATATATCAAAAGCTCTTTCTCCTCTACCTGATTGTTCTATAACTGTAGGGACAGCAGCAATAGCTTTATTATTACTTTCGTAAGAACTTATTGAGCTTTGGATTAAATGTTTTTTTTCTGAGTTCACAGATTAGATTTCGTCTTATAAATAATTTAAGGGGTTTTTGTTTAATTAGTAGGAAATTTCATAAATTATTTTTTTTCTTTTTTATTTTGAGTTTTTGTAGTTTTTGTAGTTTTTGTAGGTTTTGCAGTTTTTGTCGCAGTTTTTGTCGCAGTTTTTGTGGCTTTTGTTGTTTTTGTGGCTTTTTCTTTTATTTCAGAATTTTCTTCAAGCCAAATTATTAATTTTTCTTTGAGTAAATCGCTACTTATTACTTCTGTTAATTTTTTTATATCTATTTGTTTTGAAGATTGAGAGATTGCATCTTCATAATCTTTCATTTTTAAATCAATTTCATCTTTCTCAACTTTTATATTTTCTGTTTCAGCTAATGCTTTAAGAGCTAAATTTCTTTGAACATTTTTTTCAGCCTGAGGCCTTGTGGACTCTGCTAATGACTTAACTAATTCCGGAGTGAAAGTAGATTTTACATCAAGACCTTGTTGAGCAAATCTTTGAGCGGTTTGTTCAATATTATTCCTCACTTCTATATCAATCATAGATTTTGGAATTTCAGCCACCAATTCGTTTGTTAAGGCATCTAATAAAGCTTCAATTTTGATATCTTTTTGAGTTTTTTCAAAATTGTCTTTAAGTTGCTTTTCAATATCTTTCTTTAACTCTTTTAATGATTCCTTGTTGCCAGACTGTTTTGCAAAATCGTCATTAAGTTCAGGCAATTCTTTTTCCTTAAGATCCTTAAGATTTACTTCAAAAATTGCTTCTTTGCCTCTTGAATCCTCATGAGAATAATCATCAGGAAATTTAAGGTTAAGTGTTTTAGTATTACCAATTTTCATCTTTACGATTCCCTCAACGAAACCGGGAATCATTTTGTTTTTTTCTAACTCAAGATCCATTGATTCACTTGTTCCACCATCAATCTCTTTACCAGAATCTTTATATTTTCCTTTGAAACTAACTACAGCAATATCTCCTAATTTTGCTGCTCTATTGGTAACTGGAATAATGTTTGCAAACTGATTTCTAGATTTTTCTAGCGCTTCATCTATTGACTTGGGATCAAACTTTGTCTTTGATATTTCAACACTTAGTCCTTTGGATTTTTTTAGTTTTAATTCTGGGGCAACATCAGTTTGAAGAGTAATCTTCAATGATTTTTCTGGACTAAACTTTGCAAGTAAAGATTCAAATCCATCTACCAATTCTGGCTCACTAAGTGGCTCTATAGATTTTATTTTTAACGCTTCTTGCCATGATTTATCAATAATTTTTTCCAGAGCAGAAGCATGTAATTGTGTGATGCCAATTCTTTGGATTAAGACTTGTTTAGGAATCTTACCAAGTCTAAATCCTGGAATTTTAGCCGAACGACTGATAGAACTGATTGTTTCATTTACACACGTTTTGCATGTCTCAGATGGTATTTCTAATTCAAATGAAATTCTACTTTGAGGAAGAGGTGTTGTTTTGACTATTAGTGCATCTTTAGCCATGTTTTTCTAAGTTATTACTTTGAGCCGAATCTTAATTATTTCACATTATGTGATTTCCTTGAAAGTTAATTTTTTGATAAAGTAAAAAAAATAGTCAATCTATTTATAAAAATCATTTTAAAGTGTGAGACAATCTCCGTATTTGCCTAATAGGCCATTAAAAGTTGCTGTTTTAGGTTCTTCAGGTGCTGTGGGATCTGAATTGCTAAAAATTCTTGAACAACGTGATTTCCCAATATCAGAATTGGTCTTGCTTTCATCAGAGCGGTCAGAAGGAAAAAAAATTATTTGGAAAGATGAAGAATTAGTTACAAAAAAAACAACTAAGGATGAATTTAAGAATCTTGATTTAGTTTTGGCTTCAGCTGGCGGAAGTATTTCAAAAAAATGGTTGTCTACCATTATTGATCAAAATGCTTTACTGATAGATAATTCAAGTGCTTTTAGATTAGATAAGAACGTTCCTCTTATAGTCCCTGAAGTTAATGCTAGTGACGTACTTAATCATGATGGGATAATAGCGAATCCAAACTGCACTACCATTTTGTTGACATTAGTTTTAGCTCCATTAAACAAACTTTCGACTATTCAAAGAGTTATTGTCTCAACATATCAATCTGTCAGTGGTGCAGGCCAACTGGCGATGGAGGAACTAAAACTTTTAACTGAACAATATCTTCAAGGAAATCCTCAAAAAAGTGAAGTTTTGCCATACTCCCTTGCTTTTAATTTGTTTTTACATAATTCCCCTATGCTTTCAAATAATTACTGCGAAGAAGAGATGAAAATGGTTAATGAGACAAGGAAAATATTAAATATTGATGATTTAAAGCTCTCTGCTACATGTGTTCGAGTCCCAGTACTGAGAGCACATTCTGAATCGATCAATATTGAATTTGCCGATGTAGTTGAGCCTAAAGATGCTATTGAAGAATTAAAAAAATCTCCTGGAATTGAAGTTATTGAGGATTACAAAAATAATAGATTTCCTATGCCAAATGACGTTATGGGAAGGGATAATGTTGCTGTTGGCAGGCTAAGAACTGATATAAGTCAGCCTCATGGATTAGAATTATGGTTATGTGGAGATCAAATAAGAAAAGGAGCAGCTCTGAATGCTGTTCAAATAGCTGAGTTATTAATTCCAAAAAAATGATTACAGACAAAACTGAGTGTAATAATCCACTATTTGGAAGAATATTGACTGCAATGGTTACTCCATTCACTGAGAATGGAGATGTAGATTATGAACTAGCTATTAAACTTTCAAATTATCTTTTTGAGAACGGTTCCGATGGAATTGTTTTGTGCGGTACTACTGGAGAATCTCCGACTCTTTCATGGGCGGAACAGCATGAATTATTTATTGCGGTAAAAGGATCTTTGGATGCAAACTGTAAAGTAATAGTTGGTACTGGTAGCAATTGTACAAGCGAAGCTGTGGAAGCTACAAAAAAAGCTTACGAATCTGGTGCCGACGGTGCTTTGGTCGTTGTTCCTTATTATAATAAGCCGCCTCAAGAAGGTCTTTATAAACATTTCAGTTCTATTGCTAAATCTGCAAAGGATTTGCCTCTTATGCTCTACAACATTCCTGGCAGGACTGGATGCAATTTATTACCTGATACTGTGAAGAAACTTATGGATTTCTCAAATATTCTCAGTATTAAAGCTGCAAGCGGTAGAATAGAAGAAGTAACAGAACTAAGAGCTATTTGTGGCTCCGAACTCTCTGTATATAGTGGCGACGATTCATTGTTGCTTCCAATGTTATCTGTAGGTGCTGTAGGAGTAGTAAGTGTTGCAAGTCATTTAGTTGGATTGCAATTGAAAGAGATGATTCATTCTTTTCAAAGTGGAAAGGTTTCCAATGCTCTTTCTATTCATGAAAAACTTCAGCCTCTTTTCAAGGCACTCTTTATGACTACTAATCCAATCCCAATTAAAGCTGCTTTAGAACTATCGGGATGGGATGTAGGTAACCCTAGAAGTCCTTTGTCACCTTTAACCAATGACATGAAAAAGCAACTATCTTTTATCCTGAAATCCTTATAATAGGGATTATATTTAACTTGATAATTAAATTTAAATAAACCTTATTTGATTACAAGCAGGCCTTCATAAATTTCAAAATTATGCAATCAAGTACAAATTCAACTGTAAATAGATCTACTCATGATTCATCTAGATCTAAAAGTAATACGCCAGCTCTACGAGTAATACCTCTTGGAGGACTACATGAAATAGGAAAAAACACTTGCGTTTTTGAATATGGTGATGAATTAATGCTTGTTGATGCTGGCCTAGCTTTCCCATCTGATGGTATGCATGGCGTAAACGTTGTTATGCCTGATACAACTTTTCTAAAAGAAAATCAAAGAAGAATAAAAGGAATGATTGTCACTCACGGGCATGAAGATCACATTGGAGGTATTTCTCATCATCTAAAGCATTTTAATATTCCCATTATTTATGGCCCAAGACTGGCAATGTCAATGCTTAGAGGAAAAATGGAGGAAGCAGGCGTATCTGATAGAACAACTATACAGACAGTAAATCCTAGAGATGTTGTAAAAGTAGGACAACATTTTTCTGTTGAATTTATTCGAAATACTCATTCTATTTGCGATAGCTTTTCTTTAGCAGTTACAACACCTGTTGGCACAATTATTTTCACGGGAGATTTTAAATTTGATCATATGCCAGTAGATGGAGAGCAATTTGATATTGAAAGAATGGTGCATTACGGAGAGAAGGGTGTTTTATGCATGTTCAGTGATTCTACTAATGCCGAAGTTCCAGGTTTTTGTCCTTCTGAGAAGACTATCTATCCTTCTTTAGAAAAACATATTGCTGAGGCAAAAGAACGAGTTATCCTTACCACTTTTGCTAGTTCTGTGCATAGAGTGACAATGATCTTAGAATTGGCTATGAAACATGGAAGAAAGGTCGGTTTGTTAGGTAGATCGATGATAAATGTTATTGCTAAGGCAAGAGATATTGGTTATATGAAATGCCCAGATGATTTGTTTGTTCCTATCAAGCAAATTAGAGATTTGCCAGATAGGGAAACCTTATTATTAATGACGGGTAGTCAAGGAGAACCCCTAGCAGCGTTAAGCAGAATCTCTCGTGGTGAACATCAGCATGTTCGTCTTAAGACTACTGATACTGTAATATTTTCAGCCAGCCCAATTCCTGGTAATACTATTTCTGTTGTTAATACAATAGATAGATTAATGAAACTCGGAGCAAAGGTTGTTTATGGAAAGGGTGAGAATATTCATGTTTCTGGTCATGGTTTTCAAGAAGATCAAAAGTTAATGTTGGCACTCGCAAAACCTAAGTTTTTTGTTCCTGTTCATGGAGAACATAGAATGCTTGTTTGTCATGGGAAGAGTGCACAAACTATGGGGGTTCCAAAGGACAATATCTTAATTATTGAAAATGGAGATGTAGTTGAGTTAACACCTAATTCTATTCAAAAGGGTGATCCTGTAAAAGCTGGTGTTGAACTGCTTGATAACTCACGCAATGGGATAGTAGATGCTCGAGTATTAAAGGAAAGGCAGCAATTAGCTGGGGATGGTGTAGTAACCGTTTTAGCCCCTATTAGTACAGATGGGAAGATGGTTGCACCTCCTAGAGTTAATTTAAGAGGAGTTGTTACTACTGCAGAGCCAAGAAAAATGTCTATGTGGACAGAACGAGAAATAAGCTGGGTCTTAGAAAATAGATGGAAACAATTATCCAGACAAACTGGGCCGAATAATTTTGAGGTAGATTGGATTGGTGTACAAAGAGAAATTGAAAATGGTTTATCGAGAAGAATGAGAAGAGAATTACAAGTTGAACCACTTATTTTGTGTTTAGTTCAACCTGCTCCAAGTGGAACTCGTGCTTATATTCCAAAGATTACCGAAGAGCAAAATTTCTCCAATAGAAATAGAAATAATAATTTCCATAAGAAATCAAACAATAATTATCCTAATAGTTCAAATAACCCACAAAATACCCAAAAAAGTCCAAAAGTTTCACAGAATCCATCAGCTGAGACTGCTACAGAAGATTCATTTGAAGGTAGAACAAGAAGAAGAAGATCTGCTGTAACATCTTAACTTTTTTCAAAATTTATATAGTTTTTATCCCAAACAATTTTTAAAAACTCTTGCAGATTAATTTGACCTTTATTTTTTTCATAAATTGAAGTTGCTAATTTTGTCAGATTTTTAGAACTACATTGCTTTGCAGATATTTCTTTTAAAAATCTATTTAAAATTGTGCACCTCGCTTCAATACACATACCATTAAGGAGATTCCTATCGATACCTTTAACATCTTTACAATATAAATACGCTAGTTCACTAAGATCATTACGTTCATTATTGTATTTGCTCATTTTTTGGGAAAAATTATTTATCCTTTCAGAACAACCAGGATAGATGACTTCTAAGGTAGGAATAATTTTTTTTCTTACTAAATTTCTTTTTAATTTAAGATCTGAATTTGTAGGATCTTCCCAGACTGGGATCTTCATATCATTGCAAAATTGTTTTGTATCTTCCCTACTGAAAATTAATATTGGTCTTATTAAATATATTTGATTTTCTATTAATCTTTTACTCTCAATATTACTCAGACCTGCAAAATTGCTTCCTCTAGATAAATTGAGGATAAATGTTTCTGCATTATCGCTACTTGTGTGACCAGTTAACAAATAAATATTATGTTTTTGCTGGTTTTTATTTAATAAAGTTTTGGCTCTTTCACATAATTTTTTATATCTCCATTCTCGTGCTTTTTCTTCTGATGAAATACTTTCTTTATTTGCTTGATCAAAAGAGAATGAAATATTTTTATCTTCACAATAATCTTTTAATTCAAGAGCATATAGTGATGATTTTTCGTGCCACTGATGATCACCATGCCAAACACTAATAGACCAATTATGTAGTTTTTTTAGGTCATTAATTAGAGTTAATAAGGCCATTGAGTCTTGACCCCCCGAAACACTTATTAAAATATTGGATCCTTTGGGAATTAATAGTTTTTTGGTAAGAATCTCCTTATGAAGCTGATGATGCCATGATGACCAATTTTTTTGACTTAATTTTTTATCAGTCATTTTGTGTTTCTCAGATAATATTTTTTAAAAAATGCACTGTTTTACTAAAACAATGTCACAATCGGGTAATAAATTCATTAAGTAAATGAGTCTGATTAATCTTTTGCCACAAAAAATCAAAGAAGAGTTAAGAAGCAAATCCTTACTCAAAGTTATTTCAGGATTGAATAATTTCGATGTTCAGTCTGTGAAAAAAATTGTTGAGGCTGCTTCATTAGGAGGTGCAGATCTTGTCGATATTGCTTGTAAACCTGAACTCGTTGATTTAGCACTTAAGAATTCAACACTACCCGTTTGTGTTAGCTCAGTAGTGCCTCGATCTTTTCAAGATTGTGTAAAAGCAGGAGCCTCATTAATTGAGATAGGAAATTACGATACTTTTTATGAAAAAGGCATTCATTTTTCAGATAAAAAAGTTTTAAATATTACAAAAGAGACGAGGGATTTATTGCCTAATTTGCCTTTATCAGTAACTGTTCCTCATACTATGCCTATTGATAAACAAGTTGATCTTGCTGTAAAGCTAGTGGAAGAAGGCGTTGATATTATTCAAACAGAAGGTGGTACAAGTTCTACTCCTTACTCTCCAGGAATTCAAGGTTTTTTTGAAAAATCAGTGCCAACTCTTGCAGCTACCTATGCTATTCATCAAGAATTTAAGAAACAATCTCTGAATATACCAATCATGAGTGCCTCTGGATTAAGCCAAGTAACTTGTCCACTAGCAATATCCTCTGGAGCCTCAGCAGTTGGCGTTGGATCTGTGGTTAATAAATTAGATGATTTAATATCAATGATTGCGGTTGTTAGGGGCTTAAAAGAATCTTTGAAAAATTCAATAATTGGAGAAAAAATTTCTTAGTATAGCAACATCCTTTAGCTACTAGCTTGATGAACAACTATAAGCTTCAAGCTCCTTACGAACCAAATGGAGATCAACCAGATGCTATTAAAAAATTAGTTAAAGGCGTAAACAATGGTAAACAATTTCAGACTCTTTTAGGAGCTACAGGAACTGGTAAGACTTTTACTATTGCCAATGTAATTCAACAAACAGGAAGACCAGCACTTGTTTTAGCCCATAACAAAACGTTGGCTGCACAACTATGTAATGAATTAAGGGAATTTTTTCCAAAAAATGCTGTTGAGTACTTCATTTCTTACTACGATTATTATCAACCTGAAGCTTATGTACCTGTAAGTGATACTTACATAGCCAAAACTGCTTCAATTAATGAAGAAATAGATATGCTTAGGCATTCTGCAACACGCTCTTTATTTGAAAGAAAAGATGTAATTGTTGTAGCCTCAATTAGTTGTATTTATGGTCTTGGTATACCGAGTGAGTATTTAAAAGCTGCAGTTAAATTTGAAGTTGGAAAATCAATAAATCTGCGTTCTTCTTTGAGGTCTCTCGTAGAAAATCAATATACTAGAAATGATATTGAAATTACTAGAGGTAGATTCAGAATTAAAGGTGATGTTTTAGAAATCGGTCCAGCTTATGAAGATAGATTAATAAGAATTGAGTTATTTGGTGATGAAGTCGAGGCTATTAGATATGTTGACCCTACTACAGGAGAAATACTTGAAAGTTTGGAACAAGTTAGCGTTTATCCAGCGAAGCATTTTGTGACTCCAAAAGAAAGACTTGAGAGTGCAATAAGTGCAATTAGAAGTGAATTAAAAACTCAACTCGATAAATTTACCTACGAAGGAAAATTATTAGAGGCTCAACGTCTAGAACAACGTACAAAATATGATTTAGAAATGCTTAAAGAGGTTGGTTATTGTAATGGAGTTGAGAATTATGCTCGTCATTTATCAGGTAGGGAGGCAGGTTCACCGCCAGAATGCTTAATAGATTACTTTCCCAAAGATTGGTTGTTGGTAGTTGATGAGAGTCATGTAACATGTCCTCAACTTCATGCGATGTACAACGGTGATCAATCTAGAAAAAAAGTTTTAATAGATCATGGTTTTAGATTGCCAAGTGCTGCAGATAATAGACCTTTAAAATGTGAAGAGTTTTGGGAAAAATCAAAACAGACATTATTTATAAGTGCAACCCCGGGTCAATGGGAATTAGAACAATGTGATGGTGAATTTATTGAGCAAGTTATAAGACCAACTGGGGTATTAGACCCGGTAATTGATGTAAGACCTAGTGAAGGCCAAATAGAAGATCTTTTATTTGAAATAAGAATTCGAGCTGAAAAGAATCAAAGAGTGCTTGTGACAACACTTACTAAGAGAATGGCTGAAGATCTAACTGATTTTTTATCTGAAAATAAAGTAAGAGTTAGATATTTGCATTCCGAAATCCATTCAATTGAAAGAATTGAAATTATTCAAGACCTTAGAATGGGCGAATATGATGTTTTGGTAGGAGTTAATTTATTAAGAGAGGGACTAGATCTTCCAGAAGTATCCTTAGTCGCCATTTTAGATGCTGATAAAGAAGGTTTTCTCAGGGCTGAAAGGTCATTGATTCAAACAATTGGAAGAGCTGCCAGACATGTTGAAGGTGTTGCCTTGCTTTATGCAGATAATTTCACAGATTCAATGAAAAGAGCAATATCTGAAACTGAAAGAAGAAGAACTATTCAAAAAAAATATAACCAAGTCAATGGTATTACTCCAAAACCTGCAGGCAAAAAAATAGAAAATTCAATATTATCTTTTCTAGAACTTTCCAGAAAACTAGATGCTGGTGGTTTATCTAAAGATTTAATAAATATAGTTAATAACAAAACTGACGCAATTCTCAGTTCCAGTGATAATCAATGTTTGCTCGAAGAATTGCCTGACTTAATAGAAAAGTTAGAAATTAAAATGAAAGACGCTGCAAAAGAGTTAAATTTTGAAGAAGCAGCAAATTTGAGGGATAGAATCAAAAAATTAAGACAAAAATTGGCAAGAAATAATTAAAAAGAACTTATTTTTCTAATTCGAAATGATTATGAATCGCATTAACTGCTTTGTCACAATCTTTTTCTAAGACAATACATGAAGTCCTAATTTCACTCGTGGCAATCATTTCAATATTGATATTTTGGTCAGCCAATGCTCTAAATATTTTTCCAGCAGTCCCAACTTTAAATGCCATTCCCGCTCCTACAGTACTTACTTTTGCTATAGCAGGGCCATCTTCAATGTATGATCCGGGTAATTTTTTTGTTAAGGCCTCAAAAACTAAGTTAGCTTTTTCTCTATCTTGTTTATTCATTGTAAGACTAATATCCTTAGTTTTTGAAGAGGAAATTCTTTCAGACTGAACAATAGTATCGATAAGTAAATTATTTTCAGCTAATGCTAAACATATCGATGCTGCTACACCTGGACGATCAGGCAGTTTTCGAAAGCTTACCTGAACTTGGTTTTTATCTAATGCAATTCCTCTTACTTCAGGTTGATCTTGTTTTTCATTGATTGGATTAACAAATATTTGTGTGTCGGATAACTTAAATTTCTCAGCAACAAATCTAATAGCTTTTGGTATATTATTAATTTCAATTACACAGCTGACTTTAATTTCACTAGTAGCAATTAACCTAACATTTATATTCGCTTGAGATAAAGTATCAAATAAATCAGCTGAAACACTAGGTCTGCCCATAATGCCTGCTCCTTGAATACTTAATTTAGTCATGTTGGTTTTTAAGTTAAATTCTCCCCCTAATTGACTAGTTATAAGTTCACATTGTTCTGCAGTCTTTTTTACTTCTAATTCACCAACAGTAAATGTAATATCGTTTTTATTTCCATCATTTGTCGCTTGTATTATTAAATCTACGTTAATACTTGCTTCTGAAAGTTTTTCAAATATTTGCGCGGCAATCCCAGGCCTATCAGGAATATTTGAGAGACTAAATACTGCTTGGTTTTCTAATACTTCAAGACTATTGACTGTTTTTGTTAATTCTAAGCTTCCTCTTTTTAGCGGGAGAGGTTGGATTTGACTTTCTAGTAGAGTCCCACTGGAGTCACTTTGGCTTGATTTGACACACAATTTAATTCCATAATTGCGAGCAATTTCTACTGCTCTTGGATGCAGAACTGAAGCACCGACGCTTGCAAGTTCAAGCATTTCCTCGCAGCTAATTTCATCTAAGAGTTTTGCCTTAGGAACAATCCTTGGATCAGTAGTAAGAACTCCTGGAACGTCTGTATAAATTTCGCAAGTCTCAGCTCCTAAAGCTGTTGATAAAGCTACCGCGGAAGTATCTGAACCACCTCTACCCAAAGTTGTAATTTCCATTGAACCCGTGTGGCTTAATGTTGTTCCTTGAAATCCAGCCACGACAATTACAAAACCCTGATTTAAATAATTTTGGATCCTTTCTGTTTTAATATCCAGAATTCTCGCTTTCCCATGAATTGATTCAGTAATTATCCCAACCTGGCTACCAGTCATTGAAATTGCAGGTATTCCGTATTCGTTTAATGCCATTGAAAGAAGAGCTATGGTTACTTGCTCTCCAGTTGAGAGAAGCATATCCAATTCTCTTCGATTAGGATTTTTACTAATTGATTCCGCTAAACAATTTAAATCATCTGTAGTTTTACCCATCGCAGAGACGACTACGACAATTTCATTCCCTGCTTCTTTACTTTGACAAATGCTACTTGCAATATTTTTAATTTTTTTAATATCACCGACAGAAGTACCGCCAAATTTTTTTACTAGTAAAGCCATACTTAAATCATAATGTAAATTCTTAAACTTATAATTTGGTTAATTTAAATTAATTAATTTCTCTGTAAAAACATTTATAGGATTATTACCTTGTTTTAGTAATGATTCAATATCTAGTAAGTTACTCATTAAATTAATTAAATATTCTTGAGATACATTTTTGACTTTTTTCCGAATAAAAAAAATTCTTTTTGGATTAGAAATGCCTGCAAGATTACAAATCTTTTCTGCATTATCGTTACCTGAATTAACTGCTAGTTTTATAATGGTATGAATTCTTATTTGACTAATTAAACCTGCATTTAGTCTTAAAGCGGGTTCTCCTTTCTGTAAAGAATAATTTATTTCAATGAGGCTTTCATTTATATTTTTTTGTAAGAGAAGATCAATGATTTTGAAAATATTAGATTGATGATCACTAAATATTTTTTTTGCATCAATACTTTTAAGAAAAAGTTGTGAATTCGAATCACTTGATACTGCAAGGAGGTATGTTTTTGCTTTGGCTAATTCATTTATTAGTTTAAAGCTGTCATTACCAACTGAATCAATAATTAATTCATCTGCATTTTTATCAATTTTAATATTCATTTCATTTGCTGTATCTTCTAAAAATCTTTTTTGTCCCTCATAGTCCCAGATTTCTGGTAAAGAAAATGACTTTTCTTTAGCTAAATTATTTTTGATAAGTTTTTGTAAAAATTTAGTACTCTTTAGTCTTGAGTCTGGTTTTTTTGTATTTTGTAAAATCAAATAAGTATTTTGGGGTATATTGTCATGAATTTTTTCAAATTTAGTTCTTAGATCTTCATTTTTGGCAGTAAAAATGGGATTATTTTTCAATGTAACTATTCTGTATCCATCTCCAAAAGGAGGTGTTAGAACTTCATCAAAAGCTTTATTGACTTGTTCATCATCATCTCCATTTAAATTGGTTACGTTTATTTCTTTCCATTCTTTGGATACTTCCTTATCAATTAATTTTTGAATAAATGTATTTTGAGCATTTAGATCATTACCCCATAATATTTGTATTGGCATAATAGCTCAATAAAAACCATATATTAACTATGATTACTTCTAACACAAATTAAATTTAATGGTAATAGATCATCCAATTTTTTTGGAAAGCATCAGATTCATAAGATCTCATTTAGTAGCCAATGATCTAAATTATTTGGAAAAAAAAGTTTTAGAGAGATTAGTCCATACTTCAGGAGATTTTACAGTTCAAAATCTTGTAAATTTTAGTGAAGGTGCTTGTGAAAAGGGTCTTCAGGCACTTAAAAATGGTGCTCCTATTTTAACTGATACCGATATGGCAGCAGCAGCAATAAAAACCATGGCAGAAAATACCACTAGGAATAAAGTATTCACCGCTAGAATGTGGTTTGGAAAAAATAATCATACAAACTTAACTAAAACTGCATATGGCTTAAGTGAAGGTTGGAAGGAGTTATCCGCTATAAATTCTGGAAGCGAATCTCCTATTGTAGTTATTGGCAGTTCACCTACAGCGTTAACTTATTTAATTGATATTTTAGAAAATGCAAAAGATTTACCTAGTTTAATTATCGGAATGCCTGTTGGATTTATTGGAGTAGAGAATAGCAAAAACAAACTGATTTCCACCGATTATCCTAGGATTGTTTTGAATTCAACTAGAGGAGGTGCTGCCATGGCAGCTGCTGCGGTTAACGCCTTATTGAGGGAAACAATTTAAAAAGTATTTATTTTATAAAAGTTTCAAAAATCTATTTAATATCGTAATTTAATTTGTTATTTTCTTCTAAAGAATTTAAAATTGATTTTGCTTTTTCTACAACTTCTTTTGGAACTCCTGCTAATTTAGCTGCTTCTATGCCATAGCTTTTGTTTGAGCCCCCTTTAACAATCCTGTGGCTAAAGATTAGCTGATCTTTATTTTGTTCTACTAAAACTTGAAAATTTTGTATATTCTTATTTGAATTTTTTAAATAATTCAGCTCATGATAGTGCGTAGCAAAAATAGTATTACATTGAATTTTTTTTGCAAGATATTCACTTACTGACCAAGCTATTGAAAGTCCATCAAAAGTAGATGTCCCTCTGCCTATCTCATCAAGTAAAACTAGTGAGCTAGAAGTTGCCTGATTTAGAATTGATGCAGTTTCAGACATTTCTACCATAAATGTTGATTGTCCAGATGATTGATCATCAACTGCCCCAATTCTTGTGAAAATCCTATCTGCAATCTTGATTTCAGCATTATTAGCAGGAATAAAGCTACCAACTTGTGTGAGAATTTGTATTAAACCAAGTTGTCTTATAAAGCAACTTTTTCCGCTTGCATTAGGACCCGTTAATATAATTAATTTTTGATTATCCTCAAAAGAGATATCGTTTGCTACAAACTTTTTATCACTTAACAATTGCTCTACAATTGGATTTCTTCCTGCGATAATTTTTGTACTATTTTTTATCATTGAATCATTTATTGGTATTAATGAAGGTTTTATAAAATTGTTTTCTACTGCAGTAATTGATAAACCAAGTAGAGCATCAAGAGATGCTATGGATTTTGCGATTGATCTTATTTGTTTTGTTTTTTCAGCAACTATATTTCTTAATTCGCAGAAAATTTCATATTCTTTTGATGAAGCTCTACTTTTTATTTGGAAAATCTTATTTTCTTTATTTTTAATTTCTGAAGTGATATACCTTTCTTCATTAGTAAGTGTTTGCCTTTTGATCCAATGTTGCGGAGCTAAATTAACTTTTGACTTATTTATAGAAATGTAATATCCAAAATTTTTATGAAATTGAATTTTTAGGTTTGAAATTTTGCTAATTTTCCTTTCCTTTAATTCCTCTTTATTTAGCCACTCAGAGTAATCATCCATTAAATTGCGTAAACCATCTAATATATTGTCAACACCATCGTGGATCATGCCTCCTTCACTAATATTTAGAGGAGGATTTTCTACTAGTTTAAAACTTATAGTATCAGCTAATTCTAAGAGTACTTCATCAATATTTTTTAATTGATCAGTCCAATCCGGGAGATCATATTTAAATAATTCAATTATGGATTTCAGTCTAGGCAATTTTTTTAAACCTTCAGCTATTGCAATTAAGTCTCTGGGACTTGCATGACCTGCACAAGCTCTACCTGCCAGTCTTTCTAAATCCCCCATTGCTCTAAGTAAATTTTGAGTATCTGTACGTAGTTTTTTAGATTCAAGAAAGTTTGTAATTATATTTTGTCTTTTATAAATTTCATTAACGTTTAATAGTGGTGAATCTATCCACCTTCTTAAACACCTTGCACCCATGCAAGTATAAGTTCTATCAATACTCCATAGTAGCGAACCTACATAATTGTTTTCTCGTTGTGTATTTTTGATTTCTAAGTTTTTTTGAGTTTGATAATCAATAATTAATTTGTTGTGACCATATTGGATTTGTGGAAAGTCTAACGAGATTTTTAAAGAAGAATCTTTATCTAAATTTGAAGGATTAATCTTTTCTAAATAATTTAATAAACCTCCAAGTGATCTAGTTGCATTGTTTAAATTTTTAAGTCCTATTCCCTCTAGGTTTGCAATTTGGAAATAATTTTTTATTTGATAATTTGCTTCATTAATTCCAAAATTAGTCTCTTGAGAAACAGTATATGTAATTTGACTATTTCTTTTAATTAATAAATTTCTTACTGCATTGCTTCCTACAATAATTTCTGAAGAATCTAATTTAATAATCTCATCAAATAGTTTTGACAGAGATTGGCCTTCTAAAGTTATTAATTCTCCTGTGCTTACATCAGCTTTTGATATACCCCATTCATAAGATTCATCTGATTTTTCTTCTGATAAGTAAATAGCAGTAATCCAATTATTTTTCTTTGCTATCAACATCCCCTCTTCAATTACAGTTCCAGGAGTAATTATTCTTGTTATTCCTCTTTTAATTGGAGTCCCATAATTTCCAGAACTTTTTTCTAATTGATCGCATATAACCACAGAATAATTTTTTTTAATTAAATCAGCACAGTATCTCTCCATTGCATGATGGGGAACCCCTGCCATAGGGATCTTACCAATCTCTTTGCCAGCATCTTTACTGGTAAGCGTTATTTCTAAAAGGTTAGATATTAATACAGCGTCCTCAAAAAAACATTCAAAAAAATCTCCTAATCTATAAAGTAATAACCTATCTTTATTTTCTTCTTTTAGAGTTACATAATGCTTCATTACAGGAGTTAATTTCTGTTTTGAAACTGTTTTATAGCTATAAGATTCTTCATTGATGCAAACATTTTTGTTATTTGAAATTAAATCAGTCTTGAATTTATTTATTAAATTAGTTGAATTTTTTCTTTGTCTGGGTCTTTTTTGCGATTCTTTTTTTAAATCTTCCAAAGAAAAATCTTCTGGAATTTTTGTTATTTCTTTTTGCGCATTATTATCATTACCAATCGCAAATAAATTCTTTTGAATTATCGTATCTTCTTGCATACTTTTTTAATTCCTAAATAGATATTAGGTAGGATTTTTTTTTTTGCATTTAAAGTGGCTAAAGTATGTAAATTTTCTCTAAAAATTATCATTTTCATGAGATTATAGTATTTATAATATTTGAAACTTAAGACTGAATTATGCAGGCTGTTAACTTTTTCTTCGTAAATGCTCTACTATTTGCTTCTTTAATTGCGGTAGTTGGAGTACCCGTTTTATATGTAACTCAACCCTCTACTGAGGAAGGACAGCGAGAAAGTAGGAGAAAAATTTATTCTATTGCTGCTGTTTGGGTTGTTTTAGTTTTTGTTACAGGTATAGTTTCTTCATTAGTTTGAACTTAATACCTTTTCGTGAGAGTCTATATAATATATCTAAGTAAAATTTAATGGCTATTTTTGAGGGTTCTTTTACTAATGCCTCTACTTTAAAAGTTGGGATTGTAATAGCAAGATTTAATGATTTAATTACAAATAAAATTCTATCTGGTTGTCTTGATTGTTTAAAAAGACATGGTTTAGATACTTCTGAATTAAGCAATCAAGTAGATATAGTTTGGGTTCCTGGTTCATTCGAATTACCAATAGCAGCTAAAACCCTCATGAAAAAAAAGAGTTATGACGTTGTAATTGCTCTTGGGGCTGTGATCCGTGGTGAAACCTCCCACTATGATGTAGTTATATCTGAGGCGAGCAAAGGTATTTCGCAAGTTTCAAATGAAAATAATGTTCCAATTATTTTTGGAGTTTTAACTACTGATACTATGCAGCAGGCTTTAGAAAGAGCAGGGATTAAAAATAATCTTGGTTGGAATTATGCTTTACAAGCAATTGAGATGGGATCTTTAATTAAAAATTTAAATTAATTGAAAAAATTTAATTATTTTTATCATTGATCCCTTCTTTGAGATAAAATAAAAGAGTTATGCGGATGTAGCTCAGTGGTAGAGCATCTCCTTGCCAAGGAGAATGTCGAGAGTTCGAATCTCTTCATCCGCTTTTAATATTTGTATCTTTTAAGATATCTTTAACAATAATTTCGTGATGACAAGAGTAATTTCTATTGAAGATTTAAAGGGATTATTTACTAAACCCTATGGTACGGATGCACCAACAAAACAAAAATGGGCTGAATTTTATAATGAGAATGTTATTTTTACAGATCCAACTCAGGAAACAGAAGGTCTAGATTCTTATGTCAAAGCTCAAGAAAAGCTGGTTAGAAGGTGTGATGATGTTTTTTTAGAAACTCATGCAATTTCCATAACTGGTGATTGTGGATTTGTTGAATGGACAATGGGTTTAAAAATTATGGGTAAAGAATTTATTTATCCTGGAACCACTCGTTTATTATTTGGTGAAAATGGATTAATAAAAGAGCATAGAGATTACTTTGATTTTTGCGGCCCAACTTTTGGACCAGTTCCAATTTTAGGACCTTTTATAAGATGGCTTTATAGTAAATTTGTTGCTTGATTAAATTTCAATAGGAAAAATTTGTTTAAATTTCCCGAATTAATAAATTTTGTGAAGTAACTTCTTTGAAATCAAATTGAGAATAAAACAATTGCTTATTTGTCGTCATTAAATATAATTTTTTTGTATTTTTGATTTTTTTAGAAGATAAAAGACTTTTTACAATTAATGTACCAAAACCTTTTCCTTGGTGATTTTGGTCTATAACAATATCCCAAAGAACCCCGCGGTAAATCCCATCGGTTAAAGCTCTACCAAAACCAACTATTTCTTTACCAACCCAAATACTTATTATTACATCACTGTTAGCAAGACATTTTTTTAAATCATTAATTGTTCTATTTTTTGCCCAAAAAGCATTGGTATCTAGTAATTTATGTAGCTTAATTAATCCATTCGTCGGTTTAAGATTAGGACCTAATCCAAAAAACCTTAATCCTAACGCTCCTTTGGCATGTTTGATTAGAAATATTTCTTTCATTTATTAAAAAGATTTTGAAAATTGATGTCAGTTAGGTTATTTTGTGACCTCAATCTAAATACCTTAATCGATAGTTTCTATAAAATAAAGAGATAATAGTTTTCCTCATTCTGTTGTAACGCACTAATTTATAATGTTTGTAATAGGATGAATTTTTTAAGGACTTTGACTTATGCTAAAACTTTTGTTGGGAGACCCGAATACACGAAAGTTAAAGCGCTATCAACCAATAGTGGAAGAAATAAATTTTTTAGAAGAAGAAATTTCTCAATTGACTGATGATGAGCTAAGAAATGAAACCCAAAATCTTAAATCAAATATCTCATCTGAATTAGATATAAGAAAACAAAAGGAACTCTTAGAAGATTTTCTTCCTAAAGCCTTTGCAATTGTTAGAGAAGCAAGTACACGTGTACTTGATATGAGGCATTTTGATGTCCAGTTAATTGGAGGGATGGTTTTGCATGAGTGTCAAATTGCAGAGATGAAGACTGGAGAAGGAAAAACTCTTGTCGCAACATTACCTTGTTTTTTAAATGCTTTAACGGGAAAAGGGGTGCATGTCGTCACGGTAAATGATTATTTAGCAAGAAGAGATGCTGAGTGGATGGGACAAGTTCATCGTTTTTTAGGTTTATCTGTTGGTTTAATTCAGCAAGATATGAGTCCAGTTGAGAGAAAGAAAAATTACGCCTGTGACATAACATATGCCACGAATTCCGAATTAGGATTTGATTATTTAAGAGATAATATGTCTACCGATATTAATGAGGTAGTGCAAAGAAAATTTAATTACTGCGTCATTGATGAAGTGGATTCAATATTAATTGATGAGGCAAGAACACCTCTTATCATTTCTGGTCAAGTTGAAAGACCGCAAGAAAAATATCAAAAAGCTGCAGAATTATCTTTGGCATTAGTGAAAGCAAAAGAATTAAGTAAAGATGGCATTGATCCCGAAGGTGATTATGAAGTTGATGAAAAGCAGAGAAGTTGTATATTAACTGATCAGGGTTTTGCTAAGTGTGAAGAGTATTTGGGAGTTGGTGATTTGTATAATCCTCAAGATCCTTGGGCACACTACATAACAAATGCTTTAAAAGCTAAAGAATTATTTATCAGAGATGTAAACTATATTATAAAAAATGATGATGCAGTAATAGTTGATGAATTTACAGGCAGGGTGATGCCTGGAAGGAGATGGAGTGATGGACAGCATCAGGCAATAGAAGCAAAAGAGGGCCTAAAAATTCAGCCTGAGACTCAGACATTAGCATCAATTACTTATCAGAATTTTTTTCTATTATATCCTGGCTTAGCAGGTATGACTGGAACTGCAAAAACTGAGGAGGTTGAATTTGAAAAAACTTACAAATTAGAATCAACAGTTATTCCGACAAATCAAATAAGGAAAAGACAAGACTGGTCAGATCAAGTATTTAAAACAGAGATAGGAAAATGGAAAGCCGTCGCTAAAGAAACAGCACAAATTCATAGAGATGGCAGACCTGTTTTAGTGGGTACAACAAGTGTTGAAAAAAGTGAGTTGCTCAGTTCACTGCTATCCGAAGAAAAAATCCCACATAACTTGTTAAACGCAAAGCCTGAGAATGTAGAACGTGAAGCGGAAATTATTGCTCAGGCTGGAAGAGCAGGTGCTGTTACCATCGCGACCAATATGGCTGGGAGGGGAACGGATATCATTCTTGGTGGAAATAGTGACTATATGGCAAGGCTTAAATTAAAGGAGACTCTAACTCCTTTGCTAGTAAAGCCAGATAATGAGCACAAACCTCCAATTCCTAAACAAAGAAGTTCAAAAGCCAAGGCTGGTTTTTCTTCAAAAGTAGGCAAAAATTTGAAAAATAACATTCCAGGCTCTTCTACAAGCCTTTTCCCTTGCAAACTGGACGAAGGAATTGAAAATAAACTTTCTCTTTTATCTAAAAAACTTGTTGAAAATTGGGGTGATAGACAACTTTCTTCCTTGGAACTAGATGACAGAATAGCTACAGCTGCAGAAAAAGCACCAACTGAAGATGATTCGATAAAGCTTTTGAGAGAATCTTTGTCAAATGTAAAAAAAGAATATGAAAATGTATTGATTTATGAAGAAAAGAAAGTAAGAGAAGCTGGTGGTTTACATGTTATCGGTACTGAGAGACATGAATCAAGAAGAGTGGATAATCAATTAAGAGGTAGAGCAGGAAGACAAGGTGACCTTGGTAGCACTAGATTCTTTTTATCTTTAGAGGATAATTTATTAAGGATTTTTGGAGGTGATAGAGTAGCAAATTTAATGAATGCTTTTAGGGTTGATGAAGATATGCCTATAGAGTCAGGAATGCTTACTAGATCTTTAGAAAGTGCTCAAAAGAAAGTAGAAACCTATTATTACGATATTAGAAAACAAGTTTTTGAATATGATGAGGTAATGAATAATCAAAGAAAAGCAGTTTACAGCGAAAGACTAAGGGTCTTGCAAGGAATTGATCTAAAGAGGCAAGTAATAGGTTATGGAGAAAGAACAATGAGTGAAATTGTAGAGGCCTATATTAACCCTGATCTTCCTCCTGAAGAATGGAATATTGATCAATTAATTTCTAAAGTCAAAGAATTTATATATTTGTTAGATGATCTCAAAGCTGACGATATCAATTTATTGTCAGTAGAAGAATTAAAAAACTATCTTCAAGAGCAGTTGCGAATTGCTTATGATCTAAAGGAATCACAAATAGAAAAGATTCGCCCAGGATTAATGCGAGAAGCTGAAAGATTTTTTATTTTGCAGCAAATTGATAATTTATGGCGAGAACATCTTCAATCTATGGATTCTTTAAGGGAATCAGTCGGATTGAGAGGTTATGGTCAAAAAGATCCCTTAATCGAATATAAAAATGAAGGATATGACATGTTTCTAGAGATGATGACTAACATGAGAAGAAATGTTATTTATTCAATGTTTATGTTTCAACCTAAAACTGACGTTGATGAAAAAAATTAAATAAAGATTTAATCATCACCTAGAAATTCTATGATTTCTTTGTCTTTAAGATTTTGGGAGTCACCAAGTTTAGAAATATCAATAGATTCTGAGTTCGCTAAACATTGTAGAGTTTTTTGTAATTTAAGAATTTCATTTTCAAGCAAGTCTATCCTATCCATTAAATTTTTTATCACATTAGCTTCTGCATCTGGTAAAGCAGAGTGAGCCAATGGATTAACTTTAACTCCACTTTGATGCACTACTCTACCCGGAACTCCAACCACTGTACTGTTTCCCTCTACATTACGAACAACTACTGAACCAGCCCCAATACGTGTATTAGATCCTACTGTGATGGATCCAAGAACTTTTGCACCAGCCCCAACTACAACATTTTCCATTAAAGTGGGATGTCTTTTCCCATGACTTTTACCTGTACCTCCTAATGTGACTCCCTGATAAAGTAGACAATTATTTCCTATCTCAGCTGTTTCTCCAATAACAACTCCCATTCCATGATCTATGAAAACTCGTTTACCAATTTTGGCTCCTGGATGTATTTCAATGCCTGTCAATTGTCTATTGGCATGACTTAACAAACGGGGAATCAACGGAATCTTTAATTGCCACAATTTATGAGTAAACCTATGAATAACTATTGATTGAAAGCCCGGGTAGCAAAGAAATATCTCTAAAATACCTCTAGCGGCAGGATCTCTTTCTTTTATAATTTCTATATCGGATTTAAAAGTTCTTAGCATCTCGGTCTAATTAATTAACGACTCCTATTTCTTTTTTTAATTGATTTATTGTCTCTGCACTTAAATAATTTTTAGCGCATATTATTTGAGGTACTCTCATCAGCTGAGAACGATTTTTTAATAATGTGTTTTCTACAACTGATAAACTGGGTCCATCACATACTATGTGGTTTGAAGACTTTAAAAGTGCTAGTAATCTACTGCTATTGTCTGAAATTGCCGTCATAAGCATTAATTCATTACCTCGCATGCTGTGTATAATAACTTCTGCTGCTCTCAGTAAACCAGGACTGATGCTAACAATACCTACGCAACTTCCTGCATTTAATTCTTTGAGAAATTTCAATTCCTTTTGAAAGTCGCTTAAGTCAACTGCAATAGCTCGAACCCCATGTTGTTTAGCAACTTTTTCTAGAGGCTGTAAAAAATATCTGCTAGTGACAATTGTTCCATTATTCGAATTGCTCAAAACTTTTTCTAATTCTTCCATAGGGACAACTTCAACCTGTACATTTACTGTTGTAGAGAGGTCTTCTGCTATCAACATTGAAGCGCCTATATCCTCTCTAGGAGTACTGACTATGATCCTTGATCCGCATTTAATACGCCAATCAATTTCATTGATAAATATTTCTTTTGTTTCTTGTAAAGTGCATCCAAGATTTAGCAAATTATCAATGGCCTTCTTTGCTTCTTGATCTGGTAATTTACTTATTTTATCTTTTGTGTAAACTGATTTTTTAAATTCTCTTTTATTAAGATTATCTCTTACATATATACCTGATCCAGCTATTGCTTCAACCACCCCATCAATTTCCAGCTGTCTGTAAACTTTGCTTATAGTATTACGATGGAGTCCAGTTTGCATTGCAAGTTGCCTTGTGCTTGGAAGTCTATGTCCTGGGGGATAATGTCTTGCAGCTATTGCAAAACAAATCTGATTATATAGTTGTGTTGATGCAGGAATATCACTTTCTTGTTGAATATGAAATCTCACTTTAGAAAAATCCTAACTAATTTACTTTTGGCCGTAGTGACACTTTAACATTCGTCATATTTTTTATAACAGTTTCTTACTCATTATCTTTTTTAATAAGAGGATTTTTTCGAGGGCTTAAAAACATAATCATGTTTCTCCCTTCTCTTTTTGGTTTTTGCTGAACTTCTGATTGCTCTTCTAAATCATTAGCCATTTTTAAAAGGAGTGTTTCAGCTAAATTTGAGTGTTGAATTTCTCTACCCCTAAAAATTACAGTGCATTTTACTTTATCTCCAGATTTTAAAAATTTAGTAGCTTGACCTATACGCACATCGTAATCATGCTTATCAATTTTGTACCTCATTTTGACTTCTTTAACTTCTGTTTGATGGGATTTTTTCCTTGCTTCCTTGGCTTTTTTTTCTTGTTCAAATTTATATTTGCCATAGTCCATGATTCTACAAACAGGAGGCTTGGCTTTTTCGCTAACTAAAACTAAATCCAGTTCTCTTTGAGATGCTATTTCTAATGCTTCTAATCTATCAATAACGCCTAATTGTTTCCCATCTGAATCAACCACTCTCAATTGGGGATATTTTATTCTTTCATTTATATTTGGGAGCTCTCTAACTGGAGCGCGGCGGTCAAAGCGTGGGCGTGGTGGCATTCAGTTAATTTAAAAAATTGATTGGGTGATGAACAAAATTTATTTTATAAAGTTAGCCTAAAAAAGACTCTATTTTAATTATTGCATCTTTTAGCGGGTTTTTGTGATTAAGCCAAAGAGGATTATTTTTATTACGAAACCAAGTTCTTTGTCTTTTGGCAAATTGTATCGTTTTTGTAGTAGTTAACTCAATTGCTTTGTCAATCGTTGAATTGTTATTTAAAAGATCTCTAGATTCTCGATAACCAATGGTTTCTAATATTGGCAAATCAGATCCATATTCAGAGATAAGGTGGTTCGTCTCATCAATAATTCCAGATAAAAATATATTTTTTGTTCTTTGGGAAATTCTTTCTTTTAAATTATCCCTATCTAATCCAAGCTCTAGAATTCTCCAATCAGGCGGTTTTTGAACTTTTTGATTTGACAGTGGTTTACCTGTTATGTAAAAAACCTCTAAAGCTCTTATTGTTCTAATTTGATCAGCAAAATTGATTTTTTTTGTTGATATTGGATCACATTTTTTTAAGAGCTCCCAACATTTTTTCTGACCTAGTTCTTCTAATTGTCTTCTCAAATTATTTTGAGGAGGTACATCCGGCGCAAAAAAACCTTTTGTTAGTGAGTTCATATACAAACCACTCCCTCCAACAAGAAAAGGTAAATTATTTTGCTTAATTTCTTTTTCTATTGATTTTTGAGCAACTGCTTGAAATTGTTTTACGTTAATTTGATTAGTTGGCTCCTCAATATCTATTAAAAAATGCTTTACTTGTTTTTGTTGACTTTGAGATGGTTTGGCTGTTCCAATATCCATAAACTTATAAATTTGCCTTGAATCGATATTGTGTATACGAGTTTTAAAATATTCTGCAATTTGAATAGCTAATTCAGTTTTGCCACTTGCAGTGGGACCAATTAAAACTATGACATTAGGTGGATATGAATGCATATTAATTTCTGAAGAAAAAAATATTAACTATATAATTAAAGTGGTTAATTTTTTCATTAACTTCGAGCCTTTATCTTATTGCGGTGGTAAGTTTAATGAAAGACCTTTTAAAAATAAAATTTTAAAAGTTTAGTATTTTTTTTATATTAAATGAGTGAGGACAAAAGATCTAGTAAAATCTCAAATGATTATGGTGCGGAACAGATTCAGGTTTTAGAAGGGTTAGAACCTGTTCGTAAACGCCCTGGGATGTATATAGGTTCTACAGGGCCTAAAGGTTTGCATCATCTAGTGTATGAGGTCGTTGATAATTCTGTAGATGAAGCACTTGCAGGACATTGTGATCATATAGAAATAGTTCTTCAAGCAGATGGATCTGCTTTAATTTCTGATAATGGACGAGGTATTCCAACGGATATTCATCCAACGACAGGGAAAAGTGCTTTAGAAACTGTACTAACTGTTTTACATGCAGGCGGAAAATTTGGAAGTGGTGGTTATAAAGTCTCAGGAGGTTTGCATGGAGTAGGAATTTCTGTAGTTAATGCTTTAAGCGAATGGGTTAATGTGACTGTTTATAGGGATGGTAGCGAGTTTAATCAAAGATTTGAAAAAGGTACATCAAAAGGTGAATTGCAAACTAAAAAGCAGTCTGGAAAATCTTCCAAAAAAGGAACTACTATTTGTTTTAAACCAGACAAAACGATTTTTTCTGGAGGAATTGAATTTGAATATGCTCTTCTTTCGTCTAGGTTAAGAGAGCTAGCTTATCTTAATGGTGGAGTAAAAATTGTTTTTAGAGATGAAAGAAATCGATTGTCAGATGGTTCTTTTAAAGAAGAAATTTACTTGTATCAAGGAGGAATTAAAGAATATGTTCAATATATGAATGCTGAAAAGGAATCTATTCATCCTGAAATTATTTATGTTGACTCACAGAAAGAAAATGTATATGTAGAAGCAGCTTTGCAATGGTGTTCAGATGTATATTCAGATAATATTTTAGGTTTTGCAAATAATATTAGAACTATTGATGGAGGAACACATATTGAAGGATTAAAAACAGTTTTGACAAGAACTTTCAATAGTCTTGCAAAAAAGAGAGGAAAAAGAAAAGATGTTGAAAAAAATTTAGCTGGCGAAAATATTAGAGAGGGATTGACTGTAGTTTTATCTGTAAAAGTTCCAGATCCCGAATTTGAAGGACAAACAAAAACAAAATTAGGGAATACTGAAGTGAGAGGAATTGTAGATTCTCTTATTGGGGAGGCTCTCACAAAATATATGGAATTCAATCCTGGAATTTTGGATCTCATTCTTGAAAAAGCAATTCAATCATTTAATGCAGCAGAAGCTGCAAGAAGGGCTAGAGAATTAGTTAGAAGAAAAAGTGTTCTTGAGAGTTCAACTCTTCCAGGTAAATTAGCAGATTGTAGTTCAAGAGATCCCTCAGAATCAGAAATTTATATCGTTGAGGGAGATTCAGCGGGAGGATCAGCAAAGCAAGGAAGAGATAGAAATTTTCAGGCTATTTTGCCTCTTAGGGGAAAAATTCTTAACATCGAAAAAACTGATGATACTAAAATATATAAAAATACAGAAATACAGTCATTAATTACAGCTCTAGGATTGGGAATAAAAGGTGAGGAGTTTGATGAAAGTTCTTTGAGATATCATAGGGTTGTAATTATGACAGATGCTGATGTTGACGGTGCCCATATAAGAACTTTACTGTTAACATTTTTTTATAGATATCAAAGAGAACTTGTTGAAAAGGGTTTTATTTATATAGCTTGTCCTCCCCTCTACAAAGTTGAAAGGGGTAAGAATTATAATTACTGTTATAACGAAAATCAATTAAAGGATACAATTACAGGTTTTGGAGAAAAGGCAAATTATAATATCCAGAGATTTAAAGGGTTAGGTGAGATGATGCCAAAACAATTATGGGATACGACTATGAATCCTCAAACTAGGATGATGAAAAGGGTTGAGATTGAAGATGCACTTGAAGCTGACAGAATATTCAACATATTAATGGGAGATAAAGTTGCACCAAGAAGAGAATTTATTGAAACTCATAGTAGCAACTTAGATATGGCAACTTTAGATATATGATAAATTATCTTCTCAAGAATTTTTGCTTAATTACTTTTGCATTAATTGCTCCAATTACATTACCTGCTGGAGGAATCCAAAAAAGTTTAAATCCAAATAAGTTCCCTAACAATGTAAATGAAATTACACTAAGTTCTAATACTGCCCTATATTCTTTTCCTGAAATTCAGGCTAATGAATTATTAGTTATTGATAAAGGTACAACTTTATCAGTGTTACGAAATTGGAAAGTCAGCGAAAGTGAAATTTGGGTTAGGGTTGAAATAGCGTCTAATAAATTTTTAGATGATCCTAATAAAATTTTAAAAGGCTGGATTAAAATGTAAAATTTTGGATTTTGGTTCAATATGTATAATTTTATTTGGTAGTACTTTTGGATTAATATTAAGAATTTTTATACAAAATAATTTTAAAAAAAAAATAGGTTTCGATATTCAAAATATTTCTTTAGTAAATTTTCTATCATCTTTTTTGCTAGGAATTTTAGTAGCATTTAATTTTATGAATAACACTAAATTAATATTATTTTATGGTGGTTTTTTAGGATCTTTTAGTACATTTTCTTCCTTTATTTATCAATTATTTTTTCTATTTCAGCAAAAGAAATTCCTAAGATTATTTTTTCACTATATCGAAGTAATAATTATTTCTTTCTTTTTCTTTTACTTAGGTTACTTTCTTATTAAATTTTTTTAAAGTGAAAATAAAAAATTTAATTTACATACTTTTAGCTTGTTATCTTGCTACTTTTTTGAGATTAATCATCAATAATAATTTTATTATTTCACTATTTGGATCATTCTTAGTTGGTTTTTTTATTAATCAAAGATTGAGTTACTCAATTGAAAAAATTTTATTAAGTGGTTTTTTTTCCTGCTTTACATCCTTTAGTGGATTTATATACTTTTTGTATGAAATTTTAAATAAAGGGGATTGGTTAAAATTTATAATTTTTTTTAATTTAATTATAATCGTAAATTTATTCGCAATGTATTTCGGGTTCTACATAAGTAGAAAAATCACTTAGATTTCATATAATGGTGTTGTTACTATGAAAAGGAATTATATTTATGAATGATGATCATCTTGAAACAGTTGTATCGTTATCTTCAGATCTAAATACAAGAGAAAATATTACTATTCAACTTGAAGAATTGCTCATCGCAGGAAATTATGATGAGGCAAAGTTACTTTTAGAACCTTCTCAACCTGTTGATATTGCAGATGCTATTGGCAGTTTACCATTAATACTGCAGGCATTAGCATTTCGATTATTAAAGAAAAATGAGGCAATTGAGGTTTATGAATATTTAGATCCAGTAGTTCAGCAAACTTTATTAGAGAGACTTCGATCAGGAGAAGTTTTAGAAATTGTTGAGAAAATGTCTCCTGATGATAGGGTTCAACTTTTCGACGAATTACCTGCAAAAGTGGTACGAAAATTTTTGTCCGCTCTTAGCCCAGGCGAAAGGAAAGTAACAGCTGAATTACTTGGATATGAGCCTGAAACTGCTGGAAGATTAATGACAACTGAATTTATAGATCTTAAAGAAATGCAAACAGCAGCTGAAGCTCTTTCTTTAGTTAGAAAAAGAGCTCCATTTACTGAAACTATTTATAGCTTATATGTTACGGATAAGGAAAGACATTTAACAGGTATTCTCTCCTTGAGAGACCTCGTAACTGCTGATCCTTCTAGGCCAATTGGAGACGTAATGACAAGAGATGTAGTGAATATTTCTACCAATACTAATCAAGAAGATGTTGCTAGAGCAATACAAAGATATGATTTTTTGGCACTCCCAGTTGTCGATAAAGAAAAGAGACTTGTTGGGATAGTAACTGTCGATGATCTAATTGATGTTATAGAACAAGAAGCAACAAGAGATATTTATGCAGCAGGGGCAGTTCAACCTGGAGATGAAGATGATTATTTTCAAAGTAGTTTATTTACGATTGCTCGAAGAAGAATTTTATGGTTGTTAATTTTAGTTTTGGCAAATGGTTTGACGACAAAAGTCATAGCCATGAATGATCAAATATTGAAAGAGATAGTATTATTAGCTGCATTTATTCCGCTTCTCATAGGTACTGGAGGAAATGTTGGTGCTCAAAGTTCAACGGTTGTTATTAGAGGTTTAAGTACTCAAAAATTGAGGACTCTTGGTGCAATTAAAGCTGTAGTCAAGGAGGCAATAACAGGCGCTATTTTAGGTGTTCTTATGATGCTAGTAGTTTTTCCCTTCGCTTGGTGGCAAGGAGAAGGGCCTCTTATAGCTTCTGCGGTAGGTATAAGTTTAATATCCATAACAACTTTAGCCGCCACTACAGGGGCGATACTCCCTTTATTGTTTGACAGAATGAAATTGGACCCAGCTTTAATGTCCTCCCCTTTCATAACAACTGTAACTGATATAGCGGGAGTATTTATTTATCTAAGTACGGCCAAATGGCTTTTAAGCTCTTCGTTAGCCTGATTCCACTAGGTATTTATTCTCATTTTTGTAAAAATGTGGATTTTTTTGTTTAACTTTACATTTCTTAATGGTATTGTTTACAAAACATCATTCAACTTTCATGTCTTCTGAAACAATAAATGAAAATAAACTAGCTTCAATAGCAAGTATCAAAATTAGTAATGATGTAGATCTTGTTCGATCATACTTGAGAGATATAGGAAGAGTTCCATTGCTATCGCATGAGCAAGAAATTACTCTAGGTCGACAAGTCCAAGAGTACATGGAAGTCGAAAGAGCAGAATTGGAAATAATCGAATTAACAGGAGACAAGCCTAGTATTGAAGAATTATCTACTAAATTAAAATTATCTACTTCGATAATAAAAAAAAGATTAAGAGCTGGACAGAGAGCTAAAGAAAGAATGGTTGCAGCTAATTTAAGATTAGTAGTAAGCGTTGCAAAAAAATATACAAAAAGAAATATGGAACTTCTTGATTTAATCCAAGAGGGAACTATAGGACTGGTTAGAGGAGTGGAAAAATTTGATCCAGCGCGAGGTTATAAATTTTCAACATATGCATATTGGTGGATTAGACAAGGTATTACTAGAGCAATAGCTGAAAAAAGTCGGGCAATAAGGCTACCAATTCATATAACTGAAATGTTGAATAAGTTAAAAAAAGGTCAAAGAGAGCTCAGTCAAGAAATGTCTAGAACTCCAACAGTAAGTGAACTTGCGAAATATGTAGAGCTTCCCGAAGATGACGTCAAAGATTTGATGTGCAAAGCTGGGCAGCCAGTTAGTCTTGAAACAAAAGTTGGTGACGGTGAAGATACTGTTTTATTGGATTTATTGGCAGGGGGTGAGGATTTGCCAGACGAACAAATAGAGATGGATTGTATGAGAGGTGATTTGCATTCTCTTTTACACCAATTGCCCGATCTGCAATGTAGAGTTTTAAGAATGAGATATGGAATGGATGGTGATGAGCCAATGTCTCTTACTGGTATAGGAAGAGTACTAGGGATAAGTAGAGATCGTGTTAGAAATTTAGAAAGAGATGGATTAAGAGGCTTGAGAAGACTTAGTGATAATGTAGAAGCCTATTTTGTTTCTTGAATAAATAAACTTATTAATTTATTTGTTTTTTCAGGTTCTTCATCATGAGGACAATGACCAGCTCCATCAATAATATCTAATCTTTTAATATTCCTGAATTGTTTCTTCCATTCTCTTGCTTCACTTAAAGATTCCCAAGGGTCTTTTTCTCCCCAAATCAATTGGATTGGAGCATTTGTTTTATCGAAAAGATCAGTAGCAAGGAAATCATCAAATAAGTTAATAAAACCACGAAATGCTTCTTTAGAGTTTTTCCTTTGAGAGGGCTGATAAAGTATTTCAATCAATTCTTTATCTATATTTTTTCCTGAAGGGTAAGCTTGTTCAAGGATTTTCTTAATAACTTTTGGATTAGCAGCTCTTGTAAAAAGGGTGTTACTAATTATTCTTTGTCTGACTATCGTTTTAAGAACGGGTCTAAACAGATTCATTAAGATATTACTTTTTTTTAAACGTTTATCATCCATAGTTCTTTGTGCACAATTAATTAAAATGATACCTTTGCAATTATCTTTCAGTATTTCAGCAGCTTTCAATGCAATAACACCACCTATTGAATTTCCTACTAAGTAAACAGGAGATTTTATTACCTCTGAACAAAAAGTTGATATTTGATTACCCCATAAGTCAAATGAATATTTAATTGAGTTTTCTTTATCAGGTTCGTAATTTAATAAAGCACTAGGTTGACTACTTTTTCCAAATCCTAATAAGTCAATTGCATAGCAGTTAGAAAATTTACCAAGAAAATCTTGATTATGTCTCCAGTGGTTTTTTGATGCCCCAAATCCATGAACTAATAAAATTTTAATATTATTTTCAGAAGTAGATTCTTTTGATAAAGACCAAGAAATTTCCCAATTTTTCCACTTCCAAGTTTCAGATTTATTTAAAAACACGATGAATTTTATTTTAATTAAACTTTAAGTCAAAAAAAAATTATTCGTTTTCAATAAATTATCCTTAGTTTAGAAAAAGTTTTGATTTTATGAAAAAGAAAAAGGTCATATGTGTTGGAGAGGCTTTAATAGACAGAATCAGAAATAAGTCAAATCAAGGATTTACAGATTTTTTTGGGGGTGCACCTGCTAATGTTGCTTGTGCATTGAGAAAATTAAAAATAGATTCGACATTTGTAGGATGTTTGGGTAATGATGATAATGGAAAAAAATTTATTAAGCAATTTAATGAATTGGAAGTTAATTTAGATTTCTTGCAATTAGATGATTATTCATCAACTCGTGTGGTTAATGTAGATAGAGATCAATGGGGAGATCGTTTTTTTTCAGGCTTTGAGGAAAGTTCTCATTCATGCTTTGCAGACGAAGTTTTTAGTAAGAAATTCATCGAAAAAGAAATTTTAGACGTGGAGAAATCTTTTCTAGAAACAAAATATTTGGTTACAGGAACGATCTTGTTATCATCTTCAATATCAGCAGAGACTATTTTTTTTCTTATTGAGCAGGCTAAAAAATTTGAAGTTAAAGTAGTTATTGATTTGAATTGGAGAGAGGTCTTTTGGGATCATTCAAGTTTTTCATCAGACATGAGTAAAGCCGAGAGAGTTAATTTAATCAAGAAATTTTTAAATCATGCAAATGTTTTAAAACTTGCTAAGGAAGAAGCAACTTTGTTTTTTGAGGAAGAAAATTCCTTGCTAATATCTCAACAGTTGCCTAATAGACCAGATGTAATAATAACTGATGGAAAAAATCCCGTTTCATGGTACATCGGTGGATTACAGGGAATTACCCAAACTCCTAATTCTCAAAAAATCGTTGATACAACTGGCGCAGGCGATGCCTTTCTGGCTGGCTTAATTTCAAAATTAATTTCTTCTGGCTATCCTTCAAATAAACTAGAAATAGAAGATTGCATTAAGTTCGCAAGTGTTTGTGGATTATTAACTTGTCTTGGTGAAGGCGCCATCGAGCAACAGCCATATTATGAGAAAGTTAATAAATTTTTTGGATCTCTTATGTCGTAGTGTCTTCCATAATTTTTTGCGTAAGTAATTTCTATTTTCCAGAAATTATCAATAACTGGCTCTATTAATTCCGGCCATTCAATAACTAAAATAGCTTTCTTTTGTATTGCTTCTTCTTCTTCTGAAAAAAAAACTTCTTTTGCTGAAGAAACATTTTCTAACCTGTATAAGTCAAGGTGAATTAGTGGAATTTTTCCTGAGTTATAGTGATGAGATAAAGCAAATGTAGGGCTCGTAATGTCTTCGGAGATTGATAAGCCTTTAGCAATCCCTTGAACAAATGAAGTTTTCCCGGCCCCAATTGGACCCTGTAATAATACAATTGATTGGGGATTTAATTTGTTTGAGAATTTTTTTCCTAAATCTAAAGTCTCTTTAAAATTCTCAACAAACACAAAATTACACAAAAATCATTTATAGTTTAATAGAAAATGTATTCACAAGATATGGTTATCGCAAATTCAGTTAAGACCTCTACACCAAATTACGTTATTGCTGATATCTCTTTATCAGATTTTGGTCGTAAAGAAATTAAAATTGCCGAAACGGAAATGCCTGGATTAATGGCACTTAGAGATAAATATCAATCTGAAAAGCCACTTAAAGGCGCAAAAATAGCTGGAAGTCTTCATATGACTATTCAAACAGCAGTCCTAATAGAAACTCTTGTTGACCTTGGAGCAGAAGTAAAATGGGCTTCATGCAATATTTTTTCAACTCAAGATCATGCGGCTGCAGCTATTGCAGATAAAGGAATCTCAGTATATGCAAAAAAAGGGGAAACTCTTGATGAATATTGGCAATATACCCATTACATCCTTGATTGGGGTTCAGACTCTCCAAATATGATTCTTGATGATGGTGGAGATGCAACTGGTTTATTGATACTAGGTAGTAAAGCTGAAAAAGATTTATCTGTTTTAGATAATCCCGGTAACGAAGAAGAAATTGCTTTATTCAATTCTATTAAGTCAAAGTTAGAAAATGATAGTGACTTCTATTCTAGAATTAAGAGTAATATCATTGGTGTCACTGAAGAAACTACAACGGGAGTTGCAAGACTTTATCAATTGCAAAAGCAAAATTCTTTACCTTTCCCTGCTATCAATGTTAATGATTCAGTTACTAAGAGCAAATTTGATAATTTATATGGCTGTCGAGAATCTTTAGTTGACAGCATAAAGCGTGCAACTGATGTGATGATTGCTGGGAAAGTAGCTTTAGTTATGGGTTTTGGAGATGTAGGTAAAGGTTCAGCCCAGTCTCTTAGAGGACTTGGTGCAATTGTTAAAGTTGCTGAAGTTGATCCAATTTGTGCTCTTCAAGCGGCAATGGAAGGTTTTAGTGTTGTTACACTAGACGATGTTGTAGAAGATATAGATATATTTGTTACAGCAACTGGGAACTATCAGGTAATTACAAACGAAAATCTTGTCAAAATGAAAGATGAGGCCATAGTTTGTAACATCGGCCATTTTGATAATGAAATTGATGTAGCTTCATTGAAAGATTATCCATGGGAAAATATTAAGCCGCAGGTTGATCACATAACTTTACCGAGTGGTAATAAAATAATCCTTTTAGCTGAAGGTAGATTAGTTAACTTAGGTTGTGCCACTGGGCATCCAAGTTTTGTTATGAGTAATTCTTTTACTAATCAAGTACTTGCTCAAATCGAACTTTTCAATAAGTCCGAAAAATATGCTAAGGAGGTTTACGTTTTACCAAAACATTTAGATGAAATGGTAGCTAGATTACATCTAGATAAAATTGGTGCAAAATTAACAGAATTAACTAAGGAACAAGCTGATTATATTAATGTTCCTGTTGAAGGACCTTATAAACCAGAGCTTTACAGATATTAAGTTTGAGTTTAATTCTTGTAAATTTTCTTACTTCAATACCGGACTATATTAGTTTGGCCGTTGAAAAGAATTCAACAATTGCATACCTCACTATTTGTTTGGCTATGTTTTTGGAAAATATAATACCTCCAATACCTTCGGAAATAATAATGCCAATGGGAGGGTTTTTCGTTTATCAACAAAAATTAAATTTCTATATTTTAGTTTTTTGGGGATTACTGGGAACCATCTTAGGATCATTGCCTTGGTATTATTTAGGTAGATTAGTAAACGAAAAAAGACTTTCAAATTTTCTAGATAAAAAAGGAAAATATCTGGGTATTTCTTCTAATGATTTAAGTAAAAGTAAAAGGTGGTTTGATAAATACGGGGTCTCTTTAATTTTTTGGGGCCGATTAGTGCCAGGTATAAGAACTTTAATTTCGGTTCCCGCTGGCATAGAACTTATGCCACTAAGAAAATTTTTGATTTGGACTACATTTGGGAGCTTGATTTGGGTAGCACTTCTCGCTTATGCAGGTTACGTATTTGGTGAAAATTATCCAATCATCCAAAATTACTTGGATCAAATCAAATATTTTGTAAAGCCAATTTTAATTTTAATATTCTTATATTTTTTTATAAGAATATTTATTAGATTCTTTAAAAAGAATAGAGCTTAAAAAGGAATTTCATTTGAGTTACTATTGTTGGAATATTGATTATTATCAGACTCTTTTCGAGAGCCTAGCAAGTTTAATCTATCTACCCTAACAACTGGCTTATATCTATCTTCCCCAGTATTTTTATCTTTCCAACTATCAATTTTAAAGCTTCCTGTAATTCCAATTAAAGATCCTTTTTTAACGTAATCTGCTGCTATTTGTGCTTGCTTGCCCCATATTTCTAAATTAAACCAGTCGGGCTCTTCATCTCTGCTTCTTCTGTTAACTGCAAGTGTGAAATTTGCTACGATACTGCCAGATTCAAAATATCTGACATCTGGTTCTCTTCCTGCTCTGCCAACCAGGTTAATAGTGTTAATTTCCATAATTTTTTTTTTTTTAATATTACTCATATTTTTAGTTTCTGCTCAAAGTTTTGCGTGCTATTCATGACTAAACGACAGAATTCTGAGAGCTTACTAAAAAATGGATATATTATTTATAAAAAGAATTCTTATTGTGATTTTTAACAGATTTAAATTTTCTAGAGATATTGGCATAGATTTGGGAACGGCCAATACTCTTATACACGTATCAGGAAAAGGCGTTGTTTTACAAGAGCCTTCTGTAGTAGCTATGGATTTAGAAGAAGGTATTCCATTAGCTGTTGGTAAAGAAGCAAAGTTAATGCTTGGAAGGACCCCCGGCAATATAAGAGCCGTAAGACCATTAAGGGATGGGGTTATCGCAGATTTTGATGCAGCAGAACAAATGATAAAAACATTTATTCAAAAATGTAACGAAGGCAAAGGGATAGTAGCCCCAAGAATAGTGATTGGCATCCCAAGTGGAGTTACTAGCGTTGAGCGAAGAGCAGTAAGAGAAGCTGGATTAGCTGGAGCCAGGGAAGTTCACTTAATAGATGAACCCGTTGCAGCAGCAATAGGAGCATCATTACCAGTAACTGAGCCTATTGGAACTATGATTGTAGATATTGGTGGAGGTACTACTGAAGTTGCAGTATTAAGTTTAGGTGGAACTGTATTGAGTGAATCTGTTCGAATAGCTGGCGATGAGATAAATGAATCAATTGCGTTATATCTTAAGAAAGTTCACAACTTAGTTGTTGGAGAGAGAACTGCAGAAGATATCAAAATTAAAATTGGATCTGCATTTCCAGATGATGATTTCGATCAAACTACATTAGAGGTTAGAGGTCTACATCTTTTATCTGGTCTACCTAGGTCAGTCACTTTGACATCAGGGGAAATCAGAGAAGCCATGGCTGAAACACTCAGCAAAATAGTGGAAGCTGTAAAAAGAACTTTAGAGCGAACTCCCCCTGAACTTGCTGCAGACATTGTTGATAGAGGAATTATGCTTGCAGGAGGTGGAGCTTTAGTGAGAGGGATTAATGATTTATTGAGCGATGAAACAGGAATTTTTACTCACATAGCAGAAAACCCACTGCTTTGCGTAGTTAATGGTTGTGGAGAGGTTTTGGATGATTTTAAAAAACTGAAAAGAGTTGTTGATACTCCAGATTTTATAAGGAATGCCATAAGAGATTGATATTATGTTAAATATCCGACGAATCTCTACTTGTCGTTGGTGGCATAAAAAGAAAAATTGGATATTCTTTGTAATTTTTTTATTTTTGGTTTTTGCAAGGATATCAAAAGGAACTTTTTATAAGGATTTTTATTATTTTATTTCAAAGCCTTTTTGGCCTGGTCAATTTCAAAAAGAAATTGTCCTTGAGAGTATAGACCAAGAATATTTAATAAAGTTAAATCTTCTTAAAAAAGACAATATAAGATTACGAAAAATCCTATCTGTTCAAGAATCATCCAATAATGATAATATTTCGGCAGCAGTTATTTCGAGAAAAACAGGTAGTTGGTGGAGACAAATAATTTTAAACAAAGGTTCTAGGGATGGAGTAGAAATAGGTAATATTGTTATTGGTCCAGGTGGATTATTAGGAAGAGTAAATAATACTTCTCTATTCACTTCGTCAGTCTCTTTAATCACGTCTCCAGAAAGTAAGTTAGGCGTTTGGGTGGATAGAATTCAAATTAATGGATTACTTGTAGGTTTAGGAGATGATTATCCTATCTTAATACTTTATTCAAATGATGCTGATATTAAAGTCGGAGATTTTATATCCTCATCGCCTGCTAGTACGCTATTACCTCCGAATATCCCTATTGGAATTGTCCATTCTATAGATGAGAAATTGAAATCTAAAAAAACTGCAAAAATTTCACTTTTGGCAAAACCTCACGTAATTGATTGGGTCCAAATTTTGAAAGTAAATATTTAATGAATAAATTTTTTACAAAACAGTCATCCATAATAAGTTTTATTTTTATCCCAATTATTTTTTTGTGGCACCCAAATTGGCTTGGATTTTTAGGGGTTCAACCATATTGGCCGTTATTTTGGTTATTGCCTTGGTCAATGATTAATGGATCAATCAATGGATTAATATTTGGTTTGTTTTTGGGTCTAATTTTAGATTCTCTAACTTTAGATAATACTTTTACTCAAATACCAGGCTTAATGTTTTGTGGATTTTTGTTTGGGAGAATTAAATTACATAGTGATAATTTGGTGGGACATTTTAGGTACGGTTTAATTTGTTCTTTTGGAAGTTTTTTATGTGGGACTGTTTATTATTTACAAATTTTGTTTAGAAATTTTTTAGATAGTAATTCTTTAATGTTTATTCCCAGTATTAAAAACATCTTAGCTGAAGTATTTCTGACAGGATTTTTTGCTCCCTTTATTTGCTCCCAACTTTTAAGAATGTTTAAATTTTCAAGAAGAAAACTTCAGTAATAAATTTAGCCGAGAATTAAAAAGTGTATGAAAAAATTTATATCCTCAAATTATTTAAAATTTTTGTAAATCTACAGAATACCTCTTGGAGGGTTCGTAATGTTATATTTTTAATTGTTAGAATAAAAATTCAATGCAATAGTTCTTTGCTTTGAAATATTGATAAATCTTTTTTAACTATGTCAAAAGCAAGAATTTTAGTTGTTGATGATGAACCAGCAGTTTTGAAGGTGTTAGTTACTAGGCTTCAATTAGCTGGATATCAAGTTTATTCTGCTACTAACGGCGAAGAAGCTCTTGAGTCTTTTCACAGGGATTCCCCAGACTTGATAGTTCTTGATGTTATGCTTCCAAAAATGGATGGATTTGCCGTTTGTAGAAGAATTAGAGCAGAATCAGTAGTCCCAATAATATTCTTAACCGCTTTAGAAGCTATTTCGGAGAGAGTTGCAGGTTTGGATTTAGGGGCCGATGATTATTTATCTAAACCATTTAGCCCAAAAGAGTTAGAAGCTAGAATAGCTACTATTTTAAGAAGAATGGGCCCAACTGTATCGGTTACTGAAACTAAAGAAGTTCCTTCAGGTAAAGGAGTTATGAAATTTGGAAGTTTAGTTGTGGATACTAATCGCAGACAAGTTTCTAGAGCAGGAGATAGAATTAGTTTAACTTACACTGAATTTAGCCTCCTAGAATTGTTGTTTGACGAGCCAGGTAAGGTTGTCCCGCGAGCAGAAATTTTAGAACAGCTATGGGGTTATCCTCCTCGTAGAGCTGCAGATTTAAGGGTTGTAGATGTTTATGTAGCTAGATTAAGAGGTAAATTGGAACCAGATCCAAGAAATCCAGAGTTAATATTAACTGTTAGAGGGATTGGTTACGCATCTCAGAGAGTTGGCGAAACAGCAACATCTTTGGCAAGTTGAGCCATAGTTTGATAATTTTATTAAATAAAACAAATATATTAAAATAAGTTTTGTCTGAAATAAAAGAAGCACGCTTACAAAAAGCTCATTCACTCGTTCTTAAAGGATTTGCTTCTTACGCACAGAGTTTTACAGTCTCACATACTACCAAATTTCTTACTCAAAAATTTGATTATTTAGAAAACGGTCAAGAGCAAGACTTTAACGTTTCTATTGCTGGTAGGGTGATGGCAAAAAGGGTAATGGGTAAAATTGCTTTTTTTACCATAAGCGATCAAGAAGGTCATATTCAGCTTTATCTAGATAAAAGGGTTATTAATTTAAATTTAGAAAAACAAAAATTACTTTCTTTTGAAGATATTAAGGAAATAGTAGATATTGGTGATTGGATAGGCGTCTACGGAACTATTAAAAAAACTAATAAAGGCGAGCTTTCAATTAAAGTAGAAAAGTGGGAAATGTTATCCAAATCATTACAACCTCTACCAGATAAATGGCATGGATTGACTGATATTGAAAAAAGATATAGACAACGTTATCTAGATTTAATAGTAAATCCTCATTCTAAAAATGTATTTAAAACAAGAGCAAAATGTATAAGTTTTATTAGAAAATGGCTAGATAATAGAAATTTTTTAGAGATAGAGACCCCAATTCTGCAATCTGAAGCTGGTGGTGCTGAAGCAAGACCGTTTATAACACATCACAATACATTAGATATTCCGCTGTATCTAAGAATAGCTACAGAATTACATTTAAAAAGAATGGTTGTTGGAGGATTTGAGAAAGTTTATGAATTGGGAAGAATCTTCCGCAATGAGGGTATAAGCACAAGGCATAATCCAGAATTCACTTCAGTTGAAATTTATGAAGCTTTTTCTGATTATGTCGATATGATGAACTTAACAGAAGAACTGATTAAAGATATCTTAATTGATACATGTGGGTCTTTAATTATAAATTATCAAAATCAAGAAATTGATTTTTCTAAACCTTGGTCAAGAATATCCATGAAAGATATTGTCAAAAAATATACAGGGATTGATTTTGATTCTTTTTGTGGGGATTTTCAAGCAGCAAAACATGCTGCTAAAAGTATAAATGTTGATTTCTCTAATAAAGTGAATACTATGGGAAGACTTTTAAATGAGGTCTTCGAGCAAAAAGTAGAATCAGAACTTATAGAGCCCACTTTTGTTATCGATTATCCTGTTGAAATTTCTCCTTTAGCTAGGCCTCATCTTGATAATAAAGACATGGTTCAGAGATTTGAATTATTCATTGTTGGTCGTGAGTTAGCAAATGCGTTTAGTGAGTTGATAGATCCAATAGATCAAAGAGAAAGAATGCAATTACAGCAATCTCTTAGAGATGAAGGAGATCTTGAGGCTCACTGTATAGATGAAGATTTCTTGAATGCTTTAGAGATTGGCATGCCTCCTACTGGAGGATTAGGCATAGGCATTGACAGGCTAATTATGTTAATTACTAATAGCGCATCAATTAGAGATGTAATTCCTTTTCCATTGTTAAAACCCGAAAAAACTTCCAAAAAAAATGAAAAACTACCCTTGAATGAAGTAAAATAAATAAATTAATCCAATACGAAATTTTTTAAATGAGTGGTGAACGTGTTGGTTTCCGTTTCAAACATGCGGATGCAGTAGTAAAAAGAAATCCTCAAGGCCGATCAAGAAGAGGATGGGTTATTGAACCAGTAGAACAAACTACAAGTAGAGGTACGAAAATGCCTGCATATAAAATTCGTTGGAGAGATAGTGAGAGGCCTGAAACTGTCTTGCAGCATATGTTAATTGCAGATCCAGACCCTTCCCCACCTCCAAGTTCAGTCAGTTTAGATTAATGGTTTAAATAATTCTGCATAATATTTTTATCTTTTTAGTGCAGAGTTGATTTCTTTTTTAATACTTTTTTGTTTTTCATCTTGTCGTTTGTCATGCAATTTTTTTCCTTTGCCGACTCCAACAGTTAGTTTTATCCATGACCCCTTTAAATAAAGAGATAATGGAATAACAGTCATTCCTTTTTTTTCAGTATTGGATTTCATTTTTATTATTTCTTTTTTATGTAGTAGCAGCTTTCTATTTCTTAATGGATCATGATTAAAGAAAGACCCCACATTTTTATGTGGTGAAATGTGAACATTTAATAATAAGATTTCACCATCTCTGAATGTACAGTACCCATCTCTTAAATTTGCTTTTCCGTTTCTAATGGACTTTACTTCAGTCCCTAAAAGCTCAATTCCAGCTTCGATTGTTTCAGATATTGCATATTGAAATTTTGCATATCTATTATCAGCTAGAAGTTTAAAATTACTTGCTTTATTAGTATTTTTTTTAACTTTGTTTGAATTTTTTGCCATTTTAGTTGTAAAAAATCTTTCTACTCAGAACAATTGCAATTAACCTTTCATTATGGCAATAATTTCTTCCAATATAGGCGATAATGACTTTTCTTTTCGTAAAAAAGAACTTAGGCTAGTTGATTCAAAAAACATTCCAGAAGAAAAGAGAAATAATAATTTGAACTTAGCCCGGCCTCTTAATTTAAAAGAATTTATTGGCCAAGAACAACTTAAATCTTCTTTAAGAATAGCTATAGATGCTTCAATTATTAGAAAAGAACCTTTGGAGCATACTCTTTTATATGGACAGCCTGGTCTAGGTAAGACTACTCTTGCTTTTTTGATAGCCCACGAATTGAATACAAAATGTAGGATTGCGACTGCACCAGCAATTGAAAGACCAAGAGATATTGTTGGTTTACTTCTTGGATTAAAAGAAGGTGAAGTTTTATTTATCGATGAGATACATCGCTTAAATAGGTTAACTGAAGAGTTGTTATATTCTGCAATGGAGGATTTTAGACTTGACTTAACTATGGGAGCTAATAGAGGAGCCCGTTGCAGAACAATTAATCTTCCTAGGTTTACTCTGATTGGCGCGACAACTAAATTAGCCTCAATAAGTGCACCTCTAAGGGACAGATTTGGGATATCTCATAAAATTGAATTCTATACATGTGATGAATTAAAACAAATTATTGTTAATTTCTCCCGATTAATAAACCTCAATTTAGAAGATGAAGCATCTTATGATTTGGCAAAGATATCTCGAGGGACTCCAAGAATTGCTTTAAGATTATTAAGACGAGTTAGAGATTATGCTCAAGTTGTTATGAAAACTAATACTATCTCAGTGAATTTAATAAAAAAAGCTTTAAATTCTTACCAAATAGACGAAAAAGGATTGGATTCTTTAGATAGACACTATTTATCTTTTCTTAACCAAAACAATAATATTCCAACTGGCCTTGATTCAATTGCATCTGGGTTGGGCGATGATTCTTCAATGTTAGAATTTGTAGTTGAGCCATATCTTATTAAAATTGGTTTCCTCACGAGAACTCCTCGAGGAAGATTGCTTACTGCTTTAGGAAAAAAGTACATTGATTCAAAAAATGATAACTTTTAAAAAAGTTAAGGTTTGTTTTTTATTAATTTTTATTTTTTTCAATATTTTTTATATTGCACCATGCTATTCATTATCTTCGAGAGAGGATTTGTTTAAAAATGCGTTAGATCTTAGTTCAGGCGGAAAATTTAATCTCGCTTTACAAGAATGGAATCAATATCTCGATTCTTATCCTGATGATGCTGCAGGTTTTAGCAATAGAGGAAATGTAAGACTTGTTGTAGGAGATGTTAAGGGATCAATAGATGACCAAAATAAGGCAATAAGTTTGAATCCTAGTGAAATAGATCCTTACATTAACAGGGGGATTGCTGAGGAAGCATTGGGTTTATGGTCGCAAGCGAAAAAGGATTATATGTTCGTTATTTCCCTAGATAGTAAAAATTTCTCTGCATTATATAATCTAGCTAACGTCGAAGGATCTATATCCCATTGGGATAAAGCAAGAGATTTATTCTCAAAAGCTGCTTTATATAATCCAGGATTTGCCATGGCTAGGTCAAGTTTGGCGTTAGCAGATTTCCAGTTGGGAAATATTGATGAAGCTGAAAAAGAATTAATAAAGTTAATTAGACGTTATCCAACCTTTGCAGATGCTAGGGCAGCTTTAACCGCTTTGAGTTGGTCTAATGGTGAAGCTGGTAAAGCAGAGAGTAATTGGATAGCGGTAACTGAATTAGATCCTAGATATAGTGATGAAGAATGGTTAAAAAAAATAAGAAGATGGCCTCCTCAACCAATTAAAGATTTAATGAATTTTATCGATTTAAAATAAGTAATGAATAGAGATCAGTTACATAAAAAAATTGATTCGTTTAATGATGAACTAATTAACTTAAGAAGACATATTCATGAACATCCGGAATTAAGTGGACT
>QCMA01000006.1 GCA_003214115.1 Prochlorococcus sp. AG-418-I21 | reverse complement strand
AATCACTTTCCATAGATTTATCAAGAGAAGATATTTATGTAGCTATTTTGCATCCTGGGTTAGTGAGTACAAGAATGACTGGCTTTACAAGAAATGGAATTTGTCCTGAAGAATCAGCGAATGGTCTTTTAAAACGTATTGATTCTCTAAATAAAAATAACTCGGGCACGTTTTGGCATGCAAACGGAGAAGTTTTGCCTTGGTAGTATCTATATTTTTATTTTTAAGAGATTTATATCGTAGATTTGTTAAAAAAATTTTAAATTTTTAACATATTTCTTCCCTTGTTTAATTCTTTTAGTTATCTTTAAGAAAATATTAGTAAAGGAGGTGATTCATTGTCGTATCTACCGAAAAATGCGGTTATCAAAGGGACCGTGAATTCTTTATCTTCATCCCATTCATCGGTCTCTTTTTCTTTGATTAAGAAAAAAGGTTTTATAATCAATAGATTTATATAAATCAGTCACTTAATGATCAAAAGCTCTGCATCTAAAGAAGTTGCAGAGTTTTTTTTTGAATTTAAATAATCTTTCAAAGTGCATACTATCTTTTTTGTCCAAAATATATTAAAGCTAGAAAAGACATAGTACTTACCAAAGCGATTAAATACCACCCAGTTGAAGAATTGCTAGTTACTTCTGTCATTTATTTTGATTTATCGGAAGAATTGATTATTTGAGTGAAAATCACAATTGATATCATTAAAAAAACTAAAAGGGTGTAAGTTATGTTCATTTATAGAAAAATGCTAATTATCAAAAAGATGATTCCTAGAACTACCGTGACAATTGCTCCATCTACTAATAAGTCTTTCCATGTATAACTTTTAAGCATCTTTGTTTTATCTTCTTCACTCATAAGGTTCTTTAACCACGTCCAATCTAAAAGCTGTGTAAGTGCAATACCAAAAATTAAATGACCAAACAAAATACCAATTAGATCAATTCTAGAAATATCTTTAGTGAAACTTGTAATAATAAAAAAATCCACTAGCTTTTTTCTTTATTAGATAAAGCACCACCTTCTTCTTTGTATTTTTCCCAAGCTTCGCTTATTTTTGCTTTAGAGAAATTTTGTTTGCCCTCAGAGAATTTATTTTTGAGGCTATTTAAACTATTAGTTAGTTCTTTTTTTGTAGGTTCATCAAGAAAGTTTGATGTTAATTTCCATAAATACCAGCTACTAGCTAATAGAAGAATTAATCCCAGTAATTGCATATTAGATTTTTTACCATGCTACAACTTTTCAAATGGTTTTGATAAATTTTTAATTTAATAATTATAAAAATGTTTTTGAAATTAAACCTTAATTAAACTTTAACCAGTGAAAAAATATTCTATCCAGCAACCATATAGTTAACCCCCCCTCAAGGAAAGCCAACCAGTACATCCCATAGTCAGAAAATCCCATTTGTTCTTTTACGGTTTTAATTAATTTTTTATGAGCTTGAATGAGATCTATCATGAATAATCAAATTTTTTCAACTTGCTGAATTTCCTTAATTAAATAACCTTTTCCATAGCAAGATAGACATGTTTTAGTCTCATCTAATGAAAGTCTTAGAAAACCTGCTCCATTACATTTAAAGCAATTTACTTTAGTATTTGAATAGATTTTGGATTTAATTTTAGCAGCACGATTTAAGTAAAAAACAGTTTCTTTACGACCGTTTGCTTTAGAAGCTTTGTTTAAAAGCTTTTTGTAGTTGACTTTAAGTTCTTGAATATTCATTTTTATAGAAACTATGATGCAAATACAGGAAAAACCAAATGTTTAAATAATTTAAAAAACTTTGAATTTCCCGTTTATATTTCTAATCTGATCTCTTATTGAGATTCAAATAATATAACCAGGATTTGTTTTATATGTTTAGTATCAAGAGTATTAACTTGTATATTTAATAGAAATTTTATATTTGATAAACTAAAACTGTTTGGGGAATCATTCAAAAAATATTATTTTCTCTTAGAAAGGAAGTTTAGATAATTCATCTTTTTAAAAAAATTTTCAGCTCTAGTGGATCATCCAGCCTTTCTGAGGTTTTTAACTAAAAAGTCATTTTCATTAGTAAGAACTCTGAGCTTAGATTTTTCCAACTCTTTTTTGAATCCGGGATTTAAATCCTTTTTTGTCTCATTTAGATTCATCGGATTTGAACTTAGAATTATTTAAAAGTCATTCGAAATCATAGTGATCCCAAAAAAAAATTGTGGATAGTTTTTTCTTGAAATAAGATAATATTTTATTTTGCACATAGAAATTCAAATTTAATCAACATATTGTGGAAAACCCTGTTGAAAAACGCTTAAAAAGTGGATAACTCTTCGGGAGCATTATCAAAACAAGCTTTTTTGGGAAAATTTTAAGTATTAATACTTCATCAAAAAAAAATTAAATGTAGTTTAAAAAGTATCATAATCTCTTGTTATAACTGTGGGATCATTACTTTTTGAAAAAAGTAAAAAAATCTATTCCAAGGGCACTTGTTGATAAAGAATTTTTAAAAAAATTTTTCATGATGTATCAATTTGAAAATTATAGTGAAGAAAAATCAATCTAAACTTGAAATTTTTAATTTTTGCCTTACCAGATAAAAAAGTTTAATTCGGTTTTCTCTATGAAAATATTTCTCAAACCAAAAATTAATCTAATAGATTCAAGTAAGTTATAGATTTTAAATGATAGAAGAAAAAAAGAATTCAAAAAAGTGTTCTGGAAAGAAAAAAATAATGTTTGCCTATGGTTTTATACAACTTGGATCTAGTTTCGTATCTGCTGTAGCGTTAGCTGCAATTGCTCTTGGGTTCTGTTCAGTAAAAAAAGAATCTAAGCTTTTCAATAAATGTGTTGCCGAAATTATTGAAGATGGTGGTACCACCCCTGAGGCTGTAAGGTATTGCAATGGGGGCAATTAAAATTCCTCACAGAAAAATTAAATGGATTTAACCTGTGATTTGATTATTGATTCTTTAAAAGAGGAGCCAATTGGAGAAACTAATCATTTTATTTGGTACATAACAGATATTGGAATTGTTGCCCTTTTTAAAAAAAAGGAAAAATTTGAAACTTATAGTTCGAATGTCGAAATTGAGGCAAATAAAATTGCTTTGGATATAACTAAAGAAGAAAAAGAGTATCTTGAAATAAAAGAGAGACAGCTTTTCTTGTTTTATTCATAATCTAGGATTTAGTTCTTGATTTAGTAAGATGGCTCAAGGTTAAAGGCCGGTTCTTTAATATTATTTTCGCTAATTAATTCGTAGGTTAGCTCTTGATTTAGGGCATTTATATAAGATGTGTAAAGTTTTCCCCAAACAAATTCAAATTCATCTTTACTTAAATTCTTGAAAAGAATTTCTCCTTTGAAGTAAATGTGATAAGAATCATTCATTATGGAAAATTAATCTTATCCTTTTTAACGCAGTGAAATATGTATGTAGTATTAGGTGCTACTAAAAAGAAATTTATATTCTGAAGTTAGAAATACTTTTAGACTATCCGTGTATTCATTTTTTGTTTTTTGAATAATCCTACTGTCTCATCAAGATCCATACACGGCTGAATACTTATATCCATTAACCTTCTCCAGGGATGCCATTGTTTCCAAATTGTCTCAAGAGAATCTGCACTAACTACAGAATGTCCAATCCCATTTTGAACCATAAAAATCCAAGAATGAACCTCATAGTTTTCAGGTCTGTTTTGGGGACCACCTGATTCATACCAATTAATTAGCATTTCTGCCCCTTCTTCTTGATCCTCGCCATCAGTAAATTCGTAGGAAATCAAATACCTTTGCATATAGATTATTATTAAAATCTCTAAACTATTTTAACTCTAGATTTAGATATTGCCTCCTAATTTAATTAATGCTATCAAGCTAATAGAAGTGATTGTTTTAAATGACTGAAAGATTTGGCAAAATCAAAAAGAATATTTTGACTAATTTATCTTTTATAAATAAGACAATCTTGAAGTATTTTCAAAACCATGATCTGTTCGTATAGCTCCAGTTAACAGATAAAATTTAGTACTTTTTAAAATACCCTAAATTAGTTACCATATTTGTACTGTATAGATACCAATGATAAATAAAAAGGATAGTAGTGATCCAATTGATAATTTAGAGTACGAGAAAGTTCTAGAAGAAGAAATAATTAATTCGTACGAAAGTAAATTTCAGAAAGATACTGAAGAAGATAGTAAAAAGATTAAATTTTACAGACTTAAAAGAACTCCATTAGAAATACTAAATAGGACATTTTTCTTTTTCTTTATTGGAAGTTTTCTTTTCTCTTTGTTTTTAGCTTATTCAGAAAGTAAGTTGTGGTTCATACTTTATGTAATAAGTGCATTGTCATGTGTTTTCTATACTCCTAATAGAAAGGCACTTAAAGAATTAATAGCAGCTTGGCCAAATATAGAGGATCTCATTAAAGGAAGGAGTATGTGGAAAAAAGGCAAGTAAGTAGATTATGAAACCTCTAAGTGCATTTAAAAAATGGTTATTAAATATTCTTGTGCCATATATAGAGGGCACCAACAAGAAAAAAGAAGATAAAAAATGAGTTTAATAAAGGTTGGAATTATTGTTGAAATATTTTTGTTTGTGGGCGTTTTTTTATGGGTTAGGAAACTAAATAGAAAACAAAGTAGGCAACCATCTTTATCAAAAAAAACAATAAAAAATCTCAAATTTTAGAATTTTGATCACAAAATAAGGAATCTTTATAAAGAGATCAAATTTATGGAAAAATTCTTTACTTTTTTCTCTCACTTTGTATGTGAAATCGGTTAGAACATCTACATCGTTCTTAAAAAATATGGTTTCCTCCATCCAAGGTCTTGCTCCAATAACCAATCCATTAAACAGTGTCTTAATAGAAAAGAAACTAATAAATGTTGATCAGAAGTTTATTCAACTTGTTTCTTTGGCTGAAGGGTTACCTCGGACAGAAGTTATTGAAAGTGGAAGGAATTATTGGAGAGGTGTTTGTAGAAGCTTGATTTTTCGATTTCCTGATGATCTTGAAATTTTAAAGCTTGATGTAAGAAGTTATGTAGACAGATCAAAAGGAATCATTCAAATAAGATCTGCAGCAAGATTAGGTCAATCAGATTTAGGCGTTAATCTAAGAAGAGTGGATTACTTGTTTAATCAATTAGAGAAATTTTAATTAATCTGTTTTTTATAAATTTAAGGTTCTTTTTACTAAATAGGTGTGCTTTAATTCATAAGAATATTTGAATTGCCATGGTAAAGATAATCTTAGTTGGAATTATTGTCGCACTTGTATATTCTCAACCTGACCTTCGTCTTACAGTCGCTGATTGGTTAAAAGCAGCTTCTGATTTTCTTATTGAATCAGTACAAGTAAAACCTTGAATTAATTTTTAATGAAGTATTAAATAAGACCTGAGACAGTAATCATTTGTTTAAGGCATACAGCTATGAATATAAATATTATTATTCTGCTTAATATGTATTTCACTTAAACAAATAAATAGTTTTAGGAACATAATAGAAAAATTTTTTGAAATTTTTGAATAGTTAACGATAATAGGGGATATGAAGCTTAGATTATTTGAGTTCTATTTTATTAAAGATTATTTAAGGCCTTGGTTTGGTCTTATTTATTCTTTATTCTTTCTGTTTTTTTTAGGTGCAATTGGCTATCGAATAACGGAGGGATGGGAATGGAGTGATTGCTTATGGATGGTTCTGATCACTATAACCACAATTGGTTTTGGAGAAGTTCAACCTTTAAGTCCTGAAGGCAGAATCGTAACTGTTTTAGTAATCGTTGGCGGATTGATCTTTATTCAATTTACCTTTCAAAAAGCTGTTAGATTATTCGAATCCGGCTATTTTCAAAGAGTAAACGAATTACGTTTTAAAAGACTTCTAAGAAAAATGGAAAATCATGTAATTTTGTGCGGATATGGGAGGGTAGGCCAGGAAATATCTAACCAAATAAAAACACAAAACATTCCAATTATTGTTGTTGAGAGTGATGAAGATAGAAAAAAGATTGCTGAAGAAAATGGTTTAGAAGTTCTTTGTGCTGATGCAACTCTTGATGAAACGTTAAAACTGGCAGGATTAGAAAAATGCAAAAGTTTGGTTGTCACATTGCCCAATGATGCTGCAAATTTATATGTGGTTTTAAGTGCTAAAGGGATAAGAAGTTCTATAAGAGTAATAGCAAGAGCAGGCACTGAAGAAGCTGCAAGTAAATTGAGATTAGCTGGGGCAAGTATAGTTGTAAGCCCTTATATAGCTGCAGGAAGAGCAATGGCATCAATGGCTTTAAGACCTATAGCTATTGACTTTCTAGATCTACTTGCTGGAAGTGAATGTGAAATTGAAGAATTTGAATTAAGTAATGATATTAGTCTTTTTGAAACAGCAGAGAAAAGATCACTTTCTGAACTTGGGATAGGCAAAAAGAGTGGTGCAAAAATATTAGCCATTAAAGAAAATGAAAAGTTGTTTACTAACCCTGGAGGTAATTTCATACTTCAACCAGGTCAGGTATTAATAGCATTTGGCAGTAAAGAACAACTAAATATCTTGAACGGACTTTTAGGAAATCTTGTTGTAGCAGTAGAGTTATTAAAATAGATAGATCGAGATTAAGAATTAATAGCTAAATTAGTTGTGAGTGAAATAAATCAAATGAAAATATTTAAATATCTACTTGTAATTCCTGTAATAACTTTAATAATTGTTTTTCAAACCTCTGTGCAAAATAGATATCTAATGGCTTCTGATATTAGAGATGGAGAAACAATTTTTAGAAATGTTTGTGCAGGATGCCATGTAAGAGGTGGATCAGTCGTTCTCAAAGGATCTAAATCATTAAAACTTTCCGACCTTGAAAAAAGAGGAATAGCAGATGTAAATTCAATAACAATAATTGCTAATGATGGGATTGGTTTTATGAAGGGTTATAAAAATAAATTGAAGGATGGAGAGGATAAGGTTGTTGCACAATGGATTATTCAAAATGCAGAAAATGGTTGGGAATAAATGAAAAGCATAGTTCTTGCATCGTTTTTATTTCTATTAGCTGAATTTTCTTTTGCTGAGGAATTAACTAATTACACAATTACATCTGATTCTCAAATAAATACTTTAGAAGGTGATTTAGAGGCTAAGGGTAATGTAGTCATCAAGAGTAATAGTGGTAATTTTGAGGCTTATTCGGACAAACTTTCTTTTGAAAAGGATGATAAATCTCTAAAACTTATTGGTAATGTATATGTTAAAAATTTAGAGTCTGAGGGAATTGCAATTGAAGAAACATCTGGAGATGAGTTGACCATATTTACTGATACGGGAATTTTTGAATTCAAATCTCAAAGTAAAAACAGAGTAACAACAAAAATTAAATTCTAAATAAAGGCTGGCTTTTGAAATAAAAAAAATTTATATTTTTTTTATTTGTTAGGAAATTTGAAATGGATTTTAAATATAAGTTAAACTTAATTTCCTAGAAGACATAATAGAAGTAATTTTTATTATGCATCCAAACAAAGTAGTCAAAGATCCAAAAATCAACATCTACAATTATTTAGTTATTTATTTTCTAACTTCTCCGCCTTCCTCAATATTTGATTTTTTAAAAAAACAAGCGCATCTAATTTTTCTTCTTTTTCTTCAATATTTACAAATTTCATTTCTGCAATTTCAATAATTGCTTTATTAACATTTTTAAGCTGTTTCTTAATAATTCTTTTTGGTTTTTTAATTGATTCCATTGGAATTATCATTTTCTTTATATTCCCTTTATTTTCTGAAAATGCAAGTCTCTCACTCAAAAAATCTTCTAATTATTTAATTTGTAATTTGTTTTTATAGTTTTTATTATTGAATCTTGTGGTTCTTCACTTCGGAAACAATTAAAAATCAAGTAGTTTTTTAAGATCTAATCCCCCCAGGAAAATGTTTTTTATTGAGTGTAGGTAAAAAATCTTAAAAAGTAGTTCTTAAGTGAAAGGATTTCAAATAGAAATTTTATCTATAGGTAAAATTTCTTGGACCATGATTGTGTCTGGATAGACTTCATTCTCTAATGTTTTGTATAGTCTCCTTGATTGAGGTGATTTTAGGGAGTTATTGTAATTCTCAATAAATTCTGAATCATTTAAGAAAAATTTTTCTTTATTCTCAAAGCTTCCTTTATAAAAATTTCTTGAAAATTCTGTGCCGATTTTTTTTTGGTTATTCCTTTGTGAAGATAAGTTTTTTAAAGACATTTCAATATTTTTATACATTAAAAATTTAGGTTTCTTGGATTAAGTAATGATTAATTAAAAAATAAATTTTTTTTAAATGGCTTAAATTTCTAAAAATAGATATTTGTTTTTATTTCTTAGCTTAATCAAAATTTAAATATGATTTAACAATAGGGATTTAGAAAATATGTATGGATAAAAAACAACTTGTTAACTTCATCACTCTTTCGATTCTTCAAACTAAAAGAGTTGAAGATAGATTATTTAGAAAGGAAATCCAAAACTATCTTATTAAACTAAATAAAAGTCAATTAGAAGAAATTATTAGTGAATTTATCATTTAAAAAATCATGAAAAAGCTATTAGTTTTATTTATCCTTATTATTACTTCTTGCAGTACAAAAGATGAATTATCCATTACCCAAGATGATTTATCCATTACAAAAGATGAAATTTCGATTAAGAAAGATAAATCATCCATTACTGATGAAAAAAAATTGTTTTATGTAACTAAAGAAACTGCTGTTCGTCTTTGTGGAGGTAAATCCAGAATAATTGAAAGTGAAAATGAAGAAATCATCAAAATAGAAGTCAAAGATTTTTCAAGTGCTGAAAAAGAAAAATTTGTTCAATTTACTCTCGTTGAGACAGATAGAAAAGGTGGGAAATATAGAATTGTTAATTGTTATCCAAATAAAGATCCGAAAAAATCGGTAATTAAAACAATCAAGACTAACTACAAGTTAAATTAGTCTTAGGTTAACTAGATCAAATGAAAATATTTAAATGATATTTAAAGCTGCTTTAAACTAAATAATCTATAAAAAAAGAGTAGAAATATTTTTTATTATGCATCCAAGCAAAGTAGTCAAAGATCCAAAAATCAACGATACTTATTACGATCCAGATGTTGATAAGCTTTATCAATATGTAAAAATTGGTGACTTTCCGCCAGAATGGGTAGTGACAAATATAGATGAAGATGACGATTATTATTACGCTTCGATGGGATATTAGTTTTAATATCTATTATTAAATTCAATAAATTTGTCTCTTTAATATTTTGTGTGAGGAAGATTAAAGAGACAATCTAAATATAGATAAAAGGGTTTAAGGGAAAATTAAAAAGGAAATAAGATTAAATGAAAAAAATAATAATTCAATGTAAATTAATTATGAAATAATTAGATCAAATAATTTTGATTATATAAAATAAAATTGTTGGAACTTTCAATGGCTATTAAAGATCATAAAAGTTTGCAAGACTCAAGAATTCTTCTTGTAGAGGATGATAAGAGTATTAGGCTTACAGTCAGTGAAACCTTGAGCAGCGAAGGTTTTAGAGTATCAAGTTTCAAAGACGGTTTAAGTGCCTTAGATTTTATTAATAATGATATTAAAAAAGATGTTGACCTAATAATTCTAGATTTAATGTTGCCAGGACTAAATGGATTAGAGTTATGTAGAAAAATAAGAAATGATGAAGACTATACACCCATACTAATTTTGAGTGCTAAAGATAATGAATCAGACAGGGTTCTTGGATTAGAGGTTGGTGCAGATGATTATTTAACAAAACCTTTTGGTTTAAATGAATTAATTGCTAGATCTAGAGCCTTAATAAGAAGATCTAAACGTAATAAAAAATATATAGAAAAATCAAAAACTGTTCTCGAGTTTAATCATATAAAAATGTATTTGGAAGAATGTAGGGTAACTTCTTTTGATAGAGAAATAACATTATCTCCAAAAGAATTTAAATTATTAGAGTTATTTATGAAAAATCCAAAAAGGGTATGGTCAAGAGATTTAATACTTGAAAAAATTTGGGAAATTGACTTTATTGGTGATACTAAAACTGTAGATGTTCATGTTAGGTGGCTCAGAGAGAAATTAGAAGAAGATCCCTCAGCTCCAAAGTTTCTTAAAACTGTAAGAGGTTTTGGATATAAGTTTGGATGAAAATGAAAACACTACAAGAAGTATTATTTTTTTTACATCAGAAGTGGAAAATAAAAGTCAAGCATTTTTCTCAATCAAAAGAAAAAAAATTTGAAGTTGATAAAAATAAGTATAAAAAAACTATTGATTTCCCATTTGATAAAATTAGACCTCAAGAAGTGTTGTCTTGGTTAGATTATTCATCGCAAGGGTGGATAATCTTATCATCTGATCTAACAATAAAATTTATCAATGAGAAAGCTTTATCTCTTATTAGGGTTATCAAATATAAAGATGTTATTGGGAAAGCAATTAATGATATTAATGAGCTTGAAGTACTTAGTAATAAAATTCTATATTTAAGAAAAAAAGATTTCCCATTCAACTTTGATTTCACAATTGCGGGAGTACCCATTTCGGTAAATATTGTTAGAGGAAGGAAAAAGAATTATTTAATATTATTGGAAAGTAAATTATCAATTGAATCGATAAAAAAACGACAAAATCAATTAATTAATGATGTGTCTCATGAACTGAAAACTCCTCTTACATCACTTATCTTAATTGGGGAAAGACTTGAATCAGTAGTATCAAAAAAGGATAGGTATCTTGTTAAAAGACTTAAGAAAGAGTCAAAAAGATTAAGAAAAATGGCCGAAGAGACTTTAGAGCTTTCTAAGCTAGAAAGTAGCGAAGATTTTAATAAAAACAAAAAAATATCTATTTCAGATTTGATTATGGAATCTTGGCAAACACTAAAACCGCTTGCAGAAAAAAAGGATATAAAAATAAATTTATTTTCTCCAACAAAATATTATATATCTGGGGATATTGAAAATTTAAAAAGAGCATTTATAAATATTTTAGATAACGCTATTCGTTATTCCCCAACAAAAGAGGGCATACAAATTGAAATTTTTAAGAGAGATAGCTCTGTTGTTATAAGAGTTAGAGATAAAGGTATTGGATTAGAAGAAAATGAATCAAATGACATTTTTTCTCGTTTTTATCGTGGGGATCCATCAAGGACTAAATTTAAGAAAAGTGGTAGTGGTTTAGGTCTTTCAATTACAAAAAAAATAATTAATAACAATAAAGGTTTTATAAAGGCATTTAATCATAAAGATGGTGGAGCGATTATTGAAACTATCTTTCCGTGTCTTAATACAGATTAATAGGGAAAATTTAAAAAATATTAGGACATGATTTTTCTGCAATAAATTTTTTTAAATTCAAAACCCCTTCTCTTGTAAAAAGAATGCTTCCTTCTTTGGAGTCATCTGCCCAATAAGAATCTCTTTTGCCAATAGCTAACCAAAGCCTATCAGGTAATGTTGGCATGTACATACTCTCGAAAGCAGATGTTCCAATGTCATTTTCTTCTTTCATATCTTTGCATGCTTCTATCATTAGTTTGGGTCGATTTAAATAATGCCTTACACCCTGCCAATAATATTTTGTTTCAGCTTTAACTGGGGCGATGAATAAAATAATAAATATTAGGTATTTCATGATTTAACTTTTTTTAATTATAAGAACTGCAAAAAAAGCCACCTTATGTAAAAGGTGACTTTCATTAGTATTTTTAACTAGATTTTTCCAATATTTAGGAAAAGAGTTTCACCAGTTGATTTCTTTCCAGTCCCATCGTTGTCAGTTGAAATCCATGCTTGCCCTTCGCTTGTTATTGCTAAGCCTTCAACCTTTTCAAGGATAAAACCACCCGTAGATTTCATTACTGGTTTTAGATCAGTAACTAACTCTTTTTCAACTAAAGGATAAAGTCTGGGAGGAATATTAGTCTGAAGACCTTCGAAAATAACATCATCTAAGTCTATTTTATATATAGCTTTCAATTTCGCTTTCTTTCCATAGAAACTATCTCTTTCGATTACATAAAGTGCCCCGTCATGGTAAGTCAATTCTGAAATGCCAACGCCACCTTTTTTGATCCTATCTAATTGATAATTTACGGCCCCCCACTGTTTGGTTTTTAAATTATAGGAAAGGATCTTAGTAGTATTGAAAGTATCATCACCCCAAGGCTTCTGTTGAGCAATATAAAGTATATCCCCATTCCTTGTTATGCCTTCAAAACCAGGATTTTTAGCATAATTAAGATATGAAGCTGGTGGAGTTATCTTATCTAAAATTTCACCATCTGAGCTTACATGGTAGATTGCAGGAGGATGTTCATCTAGCTTTTTCTTGATTCCTTCAGTAGAAATGTAGAATCCACCATTACCATCAGTAGTAATACCCTCTTGATCCATAAATAATGCAGTCTTACCATTTAGCTTTATATCTATAGCTCTTTCTAATAGTGCTGGGGAAGATGAAGGATCAATAACGTAAATTCTTGGCTGAGTTTTAAAAGTCCCATCATTTACAGCATAAATCTTACCGTCATCACCAGCCAACATTCCGCTTATCGCACCCCAAGATACAAATTCGAGGCCATTTTCATTTGTTAAATGTGGGTATGAAGCAGGAGCATCTTGTAGTTGATAAATAGTCACATGAGAAGATAAACCAGGTTCTTTTTTGTTGTAGTCTTTTTCATTTGCTGAGGCAATTAATCCCCTCTCTGGAATTGCGACAAATCCCTCTGGTCCAATTCCTGATGGAAGTAATTGAGTAAGCAAAGGTTGATTTAGTTCTGTGATATCGTAAACAGCTACTATCCCAGCTCGTTCAGCACCAACAAATAAATAGGGCGTTCCATTAATTTTTGAATATGTAACTGACTCAGGTTCTACTCCCTTTTTACCTGCTCTCCCATCTTGGAAATGACCTATTTGTGCAATTGCTCTTTCTAGTCTATTTGCATCTTCATAAACTACTGTTCCATCTTTTTTAAAAATAGTCCAGGATCTTGAACCACCTCTTTTTGCCTGATTTGGATCAATATGCTTGTAATCGCCTTCATTTGCTGTTGCAAAATGGTCATTATCAATCCAAGTAAGACCATCGGGTTCTCTTCTTACATTCTTTAGTTTGCTTTTAAATTTATGTGCTCCATCTTTCTTTGTATCCATTCCTGCCATTTGTTTTACAACTCCTGCCGAGAAATGTGATATTACATTTCCATCTTTATCAATTACTGCAAGATGGTTGTTTTCTTGAAGAGAGACAACTGTTTCACCAAGATCATTAATAGCAACGAATTCTGGTTCGGGATCAAAAGGAGCTATTTCGGATAAGCCTGTTAAATCTACTTTTTTAATTGAGTTACATTGTATTTTTCCTCTTTTGTTTAACTTCACAAGAGAAACATAACCTGCAGGATTAATTTGAATGCCATTGTCATTAATTTGAGGGATAAATCCATTTTTATATTCTTCATCCCTCTCATTTTCTATAGCGACAGCTAGAAATGTTCCGTCTGGTGAAACAAAAACGCTATCAGGCTGCCCACCTAAATCACATTCTTTTACTGCTTTTCTTGTTTCTAAATTGTATTGAACTAATGCTCCTGAAGGATTTGTATAACTTTCAGATGTATTTGAACCTATATAAGCATTGTTTCCAAGTGCCGCAATTCCAGTGGGTTCTGCTTCCAGTTCAACAACTCCCAATGCTTTAGGTTTTGCAGGGTCTGAGATATCAACTAAACCTACTACTCCTAGATCGCTATCTGTATACATCAAAGTCTTACCATCCTCTGAAGCTGTAACAACTTCTGAAGAAGTTTTGGTGGTAGATTTTGATCCTTTTGGTAAATTATCACTTACATTAAAAGAGGAAATTCTGTTGAAGTTTTTTTCATTTGCCCAATATTTTGTATTCCAATTTGCAAATCCGCTACTTGTAGAGGAGGCGACAATTGCAAGTAATGCTGAAAAACTTGCAGCAGCTAATGTTTTTTTCATTTAGTGCGTAAGGAAATACAACCTTATGCTCCCTTTAAAAAGTTAAGAAAAAAAAATAGATTTATTAAGAACAATTTAAGGTTTATAAAAAGGAAAGCAAAAAAAAGGACCTCCTAATTGGAGGTCCTTTTAATGTGGTTAATTTCGTTAGAACTTGAAACCAATTTCTGCACCGATACCAGTAGTATCATCTCCACCATTGGCTCCTTCAACTATAAATGCAAAAGGAGTAAAACTCATACCATCATTAAATTTGTAGGTATAAGAAAGATCATAGGCATATAACTCCTCTGCTCCATCGGTTATTGCACCGTTGGTACCCATACCTATTGTGATTTCACCAGGGCCAAGATCAGAACTTAGTCCAACTGCAAATTGAGTTGTCTCATTTCCTGTATCTGGGTCACCAAATTCGTATCCACCACTAATTGTTGGAAAACCATCAGGAGAATAAGAAGCATTTATACCCCAGTAGGTTGCTACATCTACATCAGCGTAAGCGAGAGCAAGACCATAATTGTCTCCACTATAAGCAACGTTTAGAGCATAGATATCTTCACCTTCTGCAGTGAACATACCTTTATCAGCTTTTTCTCCATCTTCAGCTGAAATACCAAGTCCAAATGAAAACCCATTATCAAGTTCATAACCAGCACTAATTGTCTGATCACCACCAACAGCAATAGAGTTCCCTGTTCCACAATCACTTAAAGCATCAACAGTATTTCCATAACTACAAGCTCCAGTAAATTGCTTACTTGCATCCAATGAATCACCAACAGTTATGGACCAGCCTCCCAATGGGAATGTGTAGTTTATGTCAGAAACTTTAAGTACATCTCCAGAGTCTTTACCAAAGTCTGTAACTGCTAGGAAATTATCTGTAGAACTAGGTGTGTTTCCTGTTTCAATTTCTACATTTAAGTTGTCTTCACCAGTAAAACTTGTGTTTAGATCGACTTCCCAGAAATATGCAGCACTAACAGCTTCATCACTTACACCATCAGTTCCACCAATCATGAATTTGGCTTTTCCTTTCATAGTTGTTGTTTCAGAGAAAGAACCAGCTTCAATTCCGTTGACTCGGGCTTCAAGGCCATCAACTCTTCCTTTCATAATTGCCAACTCAGAACCAAGCTCATCGCTTAATCTTTCTATTTGAACTCCATTCATTAAGCCTTCACCACCTGCAATCAGAGTGTTTAATTCAGCTGCAGCTTCTAAACGACTAACTGAGTTACCATTGAATTTTGGACTATTTGTTAGATCCTTTAATGAATCGTAAGCCCAATCTCCTGGGAATAAAGTATCTGATTTGAAATCACCTAAGGATACTAAATTGTTAGAGTTTGAATAATCACTAAGATCTGTTGAACTGATCTCAGCTGCATTTACTGCGAAACCTGAAGCCATTGAAATGATGGCAGGAGCAGCAATTAATTTTTGAAAAAGTTTCATGAACCTCAACACATAAAAAAGGATAAATATCCAAATTTATGAGAACGAATAAAGGTTAAGAAACGTGTAAGAAATAAAGTAAATAAGGAAAATTTAAAGAGAGTTTAAACTTGTCTTAAATTAAATATAAAAATCTTGTTAATCTTTAGAAATTTATTAAATCAGAGTTAATAATTGACACATATTTATTTTTAAATATATTCAAAACTTAACGAAATAATGCCCAGCTGTTATTAAGTTTAAGAAGGGGTTAAGAACTAATTAACCGCAGGATAAAATTTTAATTAATGAGTATTTGTGTATAAATTCGGTGCTATATATATGTAGTCTTTCATTTAATCATGACATCCATGAACATAGCTAAGAAAGCTTTGGTTTTCACTTCTGCAGTAGCCATTGCTGCTGGTACAAGTGTTTCTGGCACAAGTGTTTCTGCTAAAACAAGATTAAGTGGTGCTGGAGCATCATTTCCTGCCAAAATTTATACTCGTTGGTTCAAAGATTTAGCCACTTCAGGTGGACCAAGAGTTAATTATCAAGCTGTTGGTTCTGGCTCTGGAAGAAAAGCTTTTATTGATCAAACTGTTAACTTCGGTGCATCAGATGATCCTATGAAAGATAAAGATATAGCAAAGGTTACCAGAGGTTTAGTTCAAATCCCAATGGTTGGTGGAACTATTGCTTTCGGTTATAACTATGATTGTGATTTGAAACTTACTCAAGAGCAAGCAGTAAGGGTTGCTATGGGTATGGTTAAAAATTGGAAAGAATTAGGCTGTAAATCAGGTAAGTTAACTTGGGCACATCGTTCTGATGGATCAGGTACAACTAAAGCCTTTACAAACTCTATGGAAGCATTTTCACCAACATGGACTTTAGGAACTGGTAAATCAGTTAAGTGGCCAGCAGGTGTTGGAGCAAAAGGTAATTCTGGTGTTGCGGGTGTTATTCAAAACACTCCAGGCACAATTGGTTATGTTAACCAGTCTTACATAAAAGGTAATGTCAAAGCTGCTGCACTTCAGAATCTTTCAGGTGAGTTTCTAAAACCATCTGTAGAAGCAGGAGCTAAGGCTCTTAATGGTATTACTCTAGATGAAAATCTTGCTGGTAAAAATCCTAATCCAACTGCAAAAGGAGCATACCCTATAGCTTCATTAACATGGATACTTGCTTATGAAGAGGGTAATGGTAGAAACACTAAAGCTATCAAACAAGCCTTTAATACATTATTAAGTGATGAGTATCAAGATAAAGCTCCATCACTTGGATTTGTCCCCTTAAAAGGAGATATTCTTGAGAAGTCAAGAGCTGCTGTAAAAAGAATCGGTAAATAAACCGTAAGACAATATTTAAAAGGAGGAATTTATTTCCTCCTTTTTTTTTATGCAAACAAATATTTTGACAAGCCTAATATTAAAGAAAAAAGAATGAGTATGTATGTTGGAACTATTTTTAAAAAAGATAATAGTGTGGAGATTAAAACTATAAAAATAGAGCTAATTAAAAAGAATTTTGATGAAAAACTATCTTCAATTAAATTAAATCCAGAGAAAATAACTGCTCCAGGAATTGTATTGATCACTCCTTCGATAAAGTAATTAATTGATTTAATTCTGTATTTTATAAAGCCTTTTCCAAAAACAAAAATCAATATAAAACTTGGTAAAAAAATTGCAAAAGTTGATATAAATGAATACTTTAAAGCTTCATTTATTCCTCCGATCGAAAACCCTGCTTTATATCCAATAAAACTTGTAATTAATAAGACAGGCCCAGGTGTTATTTGGCTAATCATTATTCCATCTATAAATTCATTATTTGTTAACCATCCTTGCGAGATAACATAATCACTCATAAGAGGAATGATTACTAATCCACCTCCAAAAATAAAAAGTCCCGATTTAAAGAAGAAAAAAAACAGATTAAGGTAATCTACTAAAAACTTTGAGGTTATAGACTCTCTTAAAAAATTATAAAACTTTGATATATCTAAAAAGACCGAGCTAATCAAAAATGAGGTTGTTGAAAATATAGATAAAGGGACCAAGCTATAAAAAATATTTTTGAATTTCTTTAAAAATATATTTATCAATCCTGCAATACTAAGAATTGTTATGAGTGGAAATTGAATACTATTATATTTAGCAAATATAAGTAGAAATAATATTGAGCTGGAGAATAATATTCGATCAAACTTTAATCTTTTTTTTAATAGAACTAATGAGAATGAAAAAATTATCCCTGCAATAATAGGCGGATTAAAATAAATTAAATCTGTTAAGAATTTTGATCCAGAACCAATTTGCCAAAAAAAACTAAGAGCTAATACTGAAATGAATCCTGGGATAATGAAACTTATACCTGATATCAATCCACCAAGATAACCATTGATTTTAAGACCTATATATATTGCCAATTGAGTAGATATTGGTCCTGGAAGTATTTGACATAATCCAATACCTTTTTCAAAAGATTGATTTGATATCAATTTTTTATTATTTATAAGTTCATCTTCGAATAAGGAAATATGAGCATAGGGTCCTCCAAAACTTAAAATACCAATTTTTAGGAAAGTTTTTGCAAGTTCAATTAAGGATATTTTTGCCATTAAAATATTCTAATTCCTAAAAATTAGTCTTTATGGAGCTGATAAGCTTTGTTTGATTGATGGTAATTTAAGACTCGAAATCCAAGATAAGAATATTAAAAGTGATGAAAAATAAAGACAATATTGAAGACCAATACTCGGATTTCTCCCAATCATAAATAGTAAGCCAGATAGTAATGTTCCAACTAGTCTTCCAGCAGCATTTGCCATGTAATAGAAGCCAACATTTAAACTGACTTTTTCATTATCAGAGTAGGCCAAAATCATATAAGAATGTGTAGAGGAATTCATTGCAAAAACAAATCCAAAAATAGTAAGTCCTAAAATTATTGCTATTGATGGAGAACTTTCTCTCCATAATGCGACTCCTATCAAAGATGGTATTACCATTAATACGGCACTCCAAAATTGGATAGCTTTACGATCTGGACTTTCTTTCTGGCCCCATATCTTTCTAATTGCTGGAGCAGAAGCTTGAACAATTCCATAACCTATTACCCAGGCCCCAAGAAATAATCCTATTTCCATGTAGTCCCAACCAAATGCCATATCTAGGAATACTGGAAGAGCTACAACAAACCAAACATCTCTTGCTCCAAAAAGAAAGAATCTTGCTGCAGAAAGAATATTTATGGCATTTGATTTTGAAAAAAGATCATTAAAAGCTGGTTTGGTTTTCATCTTGCCAATTTCTCCAGGTAAAATTAATGTCAATAAAAAGGCTAAGCAGAGTCCAAAACCCATAATTCCTACAGCATTATTGAATCCAAATAACTTATATAAAAGTCCACCCAAGAAAAAACCAACTCCCTTAAGAGCATTTTTAGATCCAGTTAAAATAGCAACCCATTTAAAAAGTTGTTTTTGGCCAGTATCATTGCCATCCTTTGTCTCTGGGACTACTGTCTTAACAGCACTTTTAGCACTCATTTTGTTTAAATCTTTTGCTATTCCACTAACTGCTTGAGCAACCATAACGTATGCGACACTAAAAATTACCGGCCAATCTTCCTTAACTGGAATAAGCATAAAAAGAGCGATGATTTGAAGGATAGTCCCAATCCATAAAGTAAGCCTTAATCCATATCTTGCTCCTATCCAGCCACCATAAAGATTAGTAATTATTCCAAAAAACTCATAAAAAAGGAAAAGTAAAGCAATTTGTAGAGTTGTGTAACCTAGCTCATGAAAGTGACCAACAACTAATAATCTTAATGCGCCGTCAGTAAGCGTGAACGCCCAATAGTTTGCTGTTACAACACTATATTGTTGAATATTAGATAACTTCATAAAGACATAAATTAAATCTCTTTTTTGATTACATATTCAGTAAGATCTGCAAGTCTGCAGCTGTAACCCCACTCGTTGTCATACCAAGCGTATATCTTTAATAAATTTGAATTAACAACCATCGTTGATAAACTATCAACTATTGAACTTCTAGAGTCATTTACATAATCTGCAGAAACTAAAGGTCTTTCTTCGTAGCCAAGAATTCCTTTTAAATAAGTTTCTGAAGCTTCCTTTAGTGCCATATTCACTTGTTCAGTTGTCACTTCTTTATTTAATTCAAAAACTGCATCAGTTAAAGAGCCATTAAGTAGAGGAACTCTTACTGCATGCCCATTTAATTTTCCTTTTAATTCTGGAAAGATCTCAGCAATAGCTTTAGCAGATCCAGTGGTAGTAGGGATTAAACTTTGCATACATCCTCTTGCTCTCCGCAAATCACTTTTATAAAAATCTACAGGAACTTGAGTGTTGGTAACATCGTGAATAGTTGTAATAGCGCCGTGCTTAATAGAAAAATTTTCATTGATTACCTTTACTATTGGAGCTAAGCAATTTGTAGTGCAAGATGCAGCAGTTACTAATTTATGTTTGGAAGGGTCGTAAAGACTTTGATTTATACCGTAAACAATATTAAGTGATTCGGCTTCTGCAACAACTCCTTTAACTGGACAAGCTACTATTACTCTTTTCATCCCTAGAGAATCAAAATAGGGATTTAGTTTGTCTGGCTTTTTATTCTTTCCTGTACATTCCAAAATAATATCTACAGAAGATTTTTCCCAAGGAACATCAAGATAATTTTTAAAAGATGTGTAGTCTAATTTCTTTCCCTCAATTATTATTTCTTCTTCTTTAACCTTTATATCTTTCCCCCATCTGCCATGGACTGAATCGAATTCGAGTAAATGCGCAGCGGCATTCGAATCTCCTGCTATCTCATTAATGTGAGTTATTTCTATATCAGCTCTATCCCATAATGCTCTGAAAACTAATCTGCCAATTCTTCCAAAACCATTAATTCCAATTTTCATAACTTTGAAATTTTCTATATAAATTATACATCAAAATATTTTGATGTATCAAGATGGTTTGATTGATGAAATCTTTTTTATTTAAGCTATATTAAAGAAAATTTTATTTCCTCATAAGTGTTAAAAGAGATTAGCAAAGTAAAAAAAGAAAATATATCTAAGTTGATGGTTTCATTTTCTGATCCTTTTAGGCTAGAAATAATAGACTTAATGATGGAGGGAGAAGTTTGTGTTTGCGATATTATGAAATTAACTAAGTTATCTCAATCAAGAATTTCATATCACATAAAAATTTTGAAGGAAGCTGGTCTTATCGCAGACAGGCAAGAAGGTAGATGGGTGTATTACAGCCTAAATAAAGAATCTCTCTTTTTGATCAAGGAATGGATAACTTCTTTGACAGATTATTCCTCAAATAGAAAACGTTGTTGCGAATAAATTATATTTTAGATTTTATTAATTAACTTCTGATTCCCTTTCATAAGTCATTCCTGATTGTTCCATCCACTCAGCTTTAGTTTTGCAGTTTTGTTTGTGGTTAAAGATGTGAAAACCTTCAATAATAATCATTATGGATAGAAGCAAAACAGGAATAAAATATACAGGGGAAGATATTACTTCTTTATATTTGATTTGAGCAATGAATTCCTTATATTTAAACATTCCCTTAGTTGTTATTCAGTAAATAATATTCACCTATGGTTAAGTACAGTTAAAGAAAAAATTTTTGAAGAAATTAAGCTGAAGGATGTTTACTTTTCATGACTTTCTTATACCTTTAACCCCTCTTAAAGTCTTTTACAACATTTAGTAGTAGATTTATAGAGATATTCTTTTTTTAATGGAAGAGAAATTAACTCTTTTCAAGAATCGTAAAAGATTCGGTATCGAAAAAAATATAGATATTATCTTCAAGAATACTGCTCTAGTCTTGTCTAGTTTCGTAGCAATAATACTTTTAGGAATTATTTTAGTAGTTTTTTTTCAGTCATTTGAATCCTTTTCAAGGTATGGCTTGAAGTTTTTAGTAACCTCTGAATGGAATCCTGTAAAAGATGAATACGGAGCTTTTACTGCAATATATGGCACATTGGTAACTTCATTTCTTTCGTTATTAATAACTATCCCTTTGGGTGTTGGAACTGCAATATTTATTACCGAGGACTTTGTCCCGAAAGTTTTTAGAGAAATAATAGGTTCTTTTGTTGAATTATTAGCAGCAATTCCATCAGTTGTATTGGGACTTTGGGCAATATTTGTAATGGAACCTTTTTTTAGAGCCTTTTTTGTCTTTTTACATAATTTCTTTGGTTGGATACCTTTATTTAGTACAGAACCTACTGGCAGGAATTCTTTGTTAGCAATATTGATTTTAGTGGTAATGCTTTTGCCAATAGTGACTGCTATAGCAAGAGATTCTCTTAATCAAGTTCCTAAAAAGCTAAGAAATGCAGCATATGGAATTGGAGCAAGTAGATGGAAAACAATATTTTCAGTAATCTTGCCAGCAGCGTTATCAGGAATTATGGCAGGTGTTCTATTGGCTTTAGGTAGGGCCATGGGAGAAACAATGGCTGTGACAATGATTATTGGTAATTCCAATGCATTTAGCTGGTCTCTATTATCTCCTGGATATACCATTTCCTCCATGCTTGCAAACCAGTTTGGTGAGGCTGATGGAAGTCAGGTTTCATCACTTTTTTATGCGGCTTTTGTACTGATGATCCTTTCTTTGGTAGTAAATATCTTTGCGCAGTGGCTAGTTAAGAAATTTAGTCTCAAATATTAGATAATTATGAATTCACTCTATTACCAGAAAAGATTATCAAGAAATATAGGAGATAAATTCTTTACTTCTTTATCAGTAATTTGTGCATTGATAGCAATACTTCCTTTGATTTTTCTAGTGACTTATATCCTTTATAAAGGTGGATCTCAAATTACACCAGAACTATTTACTTTGGAACCAAATCCTCCTGGAGATGATTTAGATGCAGGTGGTATTAATCCTGCATTAATTGGGACATTAATAATTACTACCATTGCTTCAATTATTGCAATACCAGTAGGTGTTGGCGGTGGCATATATCTAGCTGAATACTCTAAAGGTGGTGCTTTTACTAGGTTTATTAGATTTGGAGTTAATGTTCTAGCGGGAGTCCCTTCAATTATTGCTGGAGTATTTATTTATGCCTTGATTGTCTCAACAAAAATTTTGTTTGGAAGCATGTATAGTGGTTTGGCAGGAGGAATGGCTCTTTCAATATTGATGTTGCCTACTGTGATTAAGACCACTGACGAAGGTTTAAAGCTGGTGCCTAATGAGTTGAGATATGCTTCTCTTGGTGTTGGAGCAAGTATGTATACAACAATATTGAAAGTTACTTTGCCCTCTGCATTTAGATCTATTGCTACTGGTGTGGTTCTTGGTATCGCAAGAGCTGCAGGTGAAACAGCACCCTTGATTTTTACTGCTTTATTCTCTTACTACTACATAACTGGTTTTGGAGACTTGTTTTATGAGATGGGTTCATTGGCCGTATTGATATATAACTTTGCTCTAGAACCATACGACGCTCAAAATAAACTAGCCTGGGCAGCTTCCTTTATTCTTGTTTTATCGATACTATCAGTAAATATATTTTCAAGGATATTGGCCGCTTTTACTGAGAAAACCAAAAGAGTATAAATGATTAAAACTAATAAAAATACACCGAAGAATATCATTTTATCTCTAGAAAATGTCTCTATTAGTTATGGAACTTTTGAAGCTGTAAGAAATGTTTTTTGTACCTTTAAAAAAGGTAATATAACCTCCCTTATTGGACCTTCAGGTTGTGGTAAATCAACTGTTCTTAGATCTCTAAATAGGATGAACGATTTGATTCCCAATTGTTCACTGAAAGGAACTGTGCTGTTTGATGGAACTAATATTTACGATAAAAGAGTAGATCCAGTTGAAGTGAGAAGAAGAATTGGTATGGTTTTTCAACAACCTAATCCTTTTCCTAAATCTATCTATGAAAATATTGCATTTGGGGCAAGAATTAATGGCTTTACGGGAATTATGGATGAATTAGTGGAAAGTTCACTTAGAAAAGCTGCTTTATGGGACGAATGTAAGGATAAATTAAATGATAGTGGTTACTCTTTGTCTGGCGGACAACAACAAAGATTATGTATTGCTCGAACCATCGCAATTGAGCCTGAAATAATTTTAATGGATGAGCCGTGTTCAGCTTTAGATCCAATCTCTACTTTAAAAATTGAGGAGACGATGCATGAACTTAAGAAGAATTACACAATAATAATTGTTACTCATAATATGCAACAGGCATTAAGAGTAAGTGATATGACAGCATTTTTTAATGCAATTGAGTATGAAGATGGTGATGGAGGTAAAGTCGGTTATCTTGCAGAATTTAATTCAACTAAGAAAATTTTTAATTCTCCAAAAGAAAAAACTACTCAGGAATACATATCAGGTAAATTTGGTTGATGTTTAATTTTTACTTTTAAAAGAAAAATTTTTAGCTTTGAGGCTGGTAAGGGGTAGACAAACAGTATAAATACCTATATAGTTATTTCCAATTAGTAAGTTTATCATTGAAAAACTATCCTTTTTTACCTTTCTTGATTTTTGCAGGGGCTCTCATAACAACTGCAACAATAGGTTTACCTGTATTCACTTCATAATTTAAAAGTTTTTTATTGCGGGTAATCTTATGGTTTCAATAATAAATAAAGAATTAATTGGAAGTCCTCATAAAACCTTAATAAAGGGAAATTTATTTGACTTTATAAAAAAAAGAGAGAATATGAATCTGTGTGGGAGTGAAAAATCTGTATTAAAACCATTTATTAAAGTGGTTAATTTCTAATTTATTTATCATGGATAAAACTAAAGAACAGTTAGAAAAATTAAGAGAAGTAGCAGAAGCATCTCTTACAAAAACGGATGAACTTCAAAAAGTTCTTGCTCAAATTGAAGCTTTAATGTCTAGAGAAGAATCACAAGCATTATCGAAGAAAAAATAATTATTTAAAAAATAATTTTAGGTTTTGTACTTTTAATCACACCTCTACATTTCCATTGTAGTTATTAATTGGTTATGCAGAACCCGTTCCAAAGTTTTCTGTTAGGTCTCGAGGTCTTACCTTCTTTAAGTAAAAGACCTCTTTAATTTTTTGTTTTTATTTTATTTTTATAATCTGCTTATTTAGTTGATTACTTTATAGATTTCTTTCAAGCAGACGTTTACATCAAAAAATTCAGTATTTATAACTTCTAATCCTGATTTTTCGGTAACTTCAACAGTAGCATTGCATTCGTCTTGTTTAAGAGCCATGTAACTTGGCTTTTTATCTTCCAAATTTAATTCAAGACTTGATTCAGTATCTTCCTTATATTTCTCCATTACTAGTGTAAGTGCTTCTATCTCAACGGAAAAATTATCATTTGCTTTTGCTTCAAAAGGGATGACAAGAAATGGAAACAGAATAAAGGCTATTAAATTTTTCATTTCTATAAAATTCGTTTATTTTTTTTATAACGTGGATTGTTTGCTAAGGGAAGGGTCATTAGCTGTATAAATTTTTTATTATCTACTATGACTTGTAGAGAATAGATTAACTAACTTAACTTAATTGATAAAAAAACTTAACGAGACTTTTAAGTATAAATTGGTAAATCTAAATGAAAAATTTAAGTCACTTCAATAAGATTTTTCTTAAGATTTTATTTCGATAATTTTTTCTTCGGAAACAACTGCCCATTTTTTAAATGACTTTTTGCAAGGATAACCTCCTGTTAAGTCTCCAAATGCAGGAAGATATAAAATATTTTTATTCATATCCATTGCAAAACAACTTAAAGATAAGTTATCTCCTTTATTTTTTAAATAGATTTTTGGATGATAATGTCCACAAATATTTAAGGTTTTATTGTTTTCTAAATTAACAGGCTCATGGCTGAAAATAATATTTTTAGTTTTTCTAATGTTATAAACTTTTATATTTTTAATATCACAGCCTTCATCATGATTTCCTAAGACAAGTTCAATATTAGTTTTAAGTAGTTCAGGAAGACCCTCAACTTTTTTTTGAAGAGTTTTATCTATTGAATAAATATTGTGGAATAAATCTCCCAGAATTATTAACTTTTCAGGACTATATTTTTTTACTATTTTTTTTATTCTTGCAAAATTATTTTCATCTGAATTATTAGTAAGAGGGATACCATTTTGTTGAAAATATTCTGCTTTGCCAAGATGAATATCGCATATTAACAACTCTTTTCTTTGCGGTATAAATAATGCTCTCGAAGGAAGCATCTCTAATAATGTATCTTCCCAATAAAATTTAAAAGAACTTTTTTGCATTTAATCACTATATTTTTTTATAAGTTTTTCTACTCTTTTTTCTATTGGTTCGTTACTTAAAGTATTTTTAAGTCTCTCAACTAACAAAGGGAATGCAAAAGGAGTTGGAGTTTTTATCTTGTTAAGTAGCATTTTTAAATTTTTTAATCTTTCTAATGATCTTGATATTCTTTTATTTTCTAGTTGATATTCTTTTACTTCTTGATGCGATTGTTTTATCAAAAGATGTCCTTGTTCATATTTAGTAAAGACATCGTAGAAAAGACTTGAACTTATTTGAAGTTGAGAAGAAGTTTTTGTTTTGGTTGGATTATTTTGATTTACTAGTCCACTTATTTGGGCAATATTTTTAAATCTACGTTTTGTTAATTCTGAAAAATTAATTGCATTTTCTAGATCTTCTTCTAATTTTTTGTTATCCAGAAAGTAATCAGCTTCTTTTTTTATTATGGAAAAATCATAATCTTCTGAGGTGGTTAAGCTGAATCCAAAATCATTAGCAGTAATACTAAATGTAGATTGTTTTAATTTTGTTAATCTTAAAGCCCATAGAAATGCAATCCCTTCATTCACAAATTTACCATCAAGTGTAAAAACAAAAAGACTTGATAAATCCTTAGTTTTATATATTTCTATAAGGAATTCGCCTTTTTTTGGAATATTTGAAAGAAACTTTTGTTTCTTTAATATTGGGCGTAATGAATTTAGTTCAGGATTTAAGTAATCATAATTTTCTAATTCATTGCATATATCTATTTCTTTTCTCAAACTTTCACAAAGTAGATCAGAAATTGCCATTTGACCTCCAACCCATGCAGGAATAAGAGAACTTCTTTTGGATGATTTTTTAACGTATAAAATCATATCTCTGATTCTTACAAATTGAAGCATTTTACCGGCAAAGTAAAAGGTATCTCCAGGATTTAATTTTGAAGCGAAATTCTCTTCTAAATTACCTAAGGATTTACCTTTCACATATTTAACATTCACAAATTTGTCACTTGTAATTGTCCCAATATTAAACTTATGCATTCTTATTAAAGATTTGTCTTTTACAAAATATTTAAAGTTTTCATTATTATTTTGTGATTTTTCTTTAACTATCTTTTTATATTTTGGGTATGCTTTAAGACATTTTCCTCCATATTCTAAAAAGTCAAGACACCAATTCCAATCTTGATCTTTTAAGTTTCTATAACTCCAGCAATTTTTAATTCTTTCCTTCTCAATTGTCGGATCAAAGCCATTTCCGCATGCCAAACTTATTAAATGTTGAAGAAGAACATCATAAGATAATTCAGGAAGTCTAATTTCTTCAGATATTCCACTTTTTATTATTCTTCTCATTGCACTAATCTCTAATAGCTCCAAAGAATTAGTAGGCATAAAAATTATTTTTGATTTTGCGCCTGGTCTATGAGCACTTCTCCCCGCTCTTTGGATTAGTCTAGCTAAATTCTTTGCACTACCAATTTGAACTATTTGATCTACAGGTTGGAAGTCAACTCCCAAATCTAATGAGCTGGTGCAGACTACCCATTTTATTAATCCGTCTTTAACCCCTTCTTCAACTCTTTTTCTATCTTCTTTATCGAGGGAGCCGTGATGAAGTGCAATTTTGTCTTCCATCTCTGGGAGGAAGAATTTTAGACATTGATACCATCTTTCAGATTGGTTTCTTGTATTGGTGAATAATAACGTGCTTTTATTTTCATCTAGGATTTTTAAAAGTGAAGAATGACTTCTTATTCCTAGATGACCACTCCATGGAAAGGTCGTTTCCTCCTCTGGTAAAACGCTTATAATTTCTATCTCTTTTTGAATATTTGTACTTATAATTTTGGGTTTAATTGCGCTCATCCCAACTATTGCTCTTCCTGCATCTTCAATATTTCCAATAGTTGCAGACATTGCCCAAATTTGTAAATTTTTTATATTACCTCTTAGCCAACTTAAAGATAACTCGCACTGGTTTCCCCTTTTACTACCCATCAATTCATGCCATTCATCAATAATTATTGATGACAACTCCTTGAACAGATTATTAGATTCTTTATTAGAAAGTAAAAGAGATAAGGACTCTGGAGTGGTAATAAGAATATTAGGTGGTTTAGCTAGTTGCTTTTTCTTTTCATATGGGGTTGTATCCCCGTTCCTAATTTCAACAGTGATTTCATTATTAAAGTGCAAAGCTGCTAATTGTATAGAATTTTTTAGATCTCTACTTAGTGCTTTTAAAGGGGTTATTAATAATATATTCACACTTTTATTATTTTTGGGATCTTCTATCTGTGATAAAGGTCCCATTAATGCAGCATAAGTTTTGCCGCATCCAGTAGGAACTTGTATTATTCCACTCTCTCCATTTAAAAATGCTTTCCAAGTTTCTACTTGGTAGGGTAATGGCTCCCATCCATTTGAGAAGAAAAACTGTTTAATTTTAGAAATTAAATTATTTTGCTTACTATTTTGCTTACTATTTTGCTTACTATTTTGCATAATATTTTTCATGATATTTTTTTCATCAATTCAAAAGCATTCTCGAGGCTATCTGCATCATTGATTTTTTTATCTTTTCTCCATTTTGTTATTCTTGGAAATCTTACTGCAATGCCAGACTTATGACGTTTTGAAATTTGTATTTTTTCAAAAGATATTTCGAATACCATTTCAGGTTTTAACGATCGAACAGGACCAAATTTTTCTATTGTATTTTTCCTTATCCATTTGTCTAACTCTTTAATCTCTATATTCGTTAAACCAGAATATGCACTTGCAAATTTAATTAATTCTTGGTCTTTCCATAATGCAAAACTGTAATCTGTATACAGACCAGCTCGTCTACCGCTCCCCGCCTTAGCGTAAATTAGAACAGCATCCAGCTGCATAGGATCAACTTTATATTTCCACCAAATACCTTTCTTTCTACCAGAGGAGTATATAGAAGTCTTTTTCTTAATTATTAATCCTTCAGTATTATTTTCTCGAGATTTCTCTTTATAAGTTAGAGCATCAGGCCAATCTTTAGGAAAGATCAAATCACATATTTTGAAAATATAAGAGATATTATTCTCAGTTTTATTTTGCCATTTTGAAAAATGTTTTTCTAACTCAATTCTTCTATTTTCTAATTTTATTTCTCTTATATCTATCCCATTAATCTCTAAAAGATCATAAGCAATAAAAATAATTGGATATTTTATTTGGATTGACCTAGAAGGAGACTTTCTATTTATTCTTTTTTGAAGTAAAGAAAAATCAAAGGCAATTTGTTCTTTAAAATTCCATACTAATAATTCCCCATCAAGAACAAAATCATCTTTTATATGTGACATTTTCTCTATTAATTCTGGGAAAGATTCATTTACTAATTCTTGCCCTCTTGTCCATAACGAAACATTGCCTGATCTTTTAATTAATTGCATCCTTATTCCGTCGTATTTCCATTCAAATTGAAAATCATTTATTGAATTTTTGAAGATTTTATTTTCAATAGTATTTGCTAGAAGAAATGGAAATGGTTTGGAATTTAACTCTTGAAGATTGATATTCTTGTTAATTAAAAATTCATATGAATCAATTGAAGGTTTAAAATCACCCATCAACCTATGAGAAATAATCTCTTCTTCAATATTAATTAGTTTTGATATTGATTTTGTGATTAAACCGATAGATACTCCTACTCTAAAAGTTCCTGTAAGAATTTTATTAAAAATTAGATGGTTATCTTCAGGTAATCTTTCCCAAAGATTTTTAATTTCTAAATTTTTCTCCTCCTCATTAAGTTTTGATAATGAAGGTATTGTTTCACTTAGTAATTCATTGAGACTTATATTTGATAATTTCTTTTTTCTAGAATCAGTTTTATTTTTAAGTAATAACGTTATTACCTCAGCAGAATCACCAACTTTTAAATAACATTTATCAATTAACCATTGAGGATAATCGTATATATGAGAAAAAAGATTTTTTAAATATCTTCCACTAATAAATCTCTTATTACTTTTTCCAGTTAGTAAATATATTGCCCATGAATTATCTATTGGATCATTAGATAAAAAATAGTTCTTTAATACTTCAATTTTATTATTTGTACTATTAATTGAATCTAGATCTCCAAATAATTCTGAAAACTTTTTTAAGCTCATATTTATTTACCGAATAAAAGGACATTTATTGATTCCTTTTCAACTAAATATTTACTTAAGGCTTCACTATCTCCATGATGAAAAAATACATTTTTTGCTTCGGACTTTTTTACTACTTCCAGAATTCCCTCCCAATCTGCATGATCAGAAATTGCGAATCCTTTGTCATATCCTGATCTTTTTCTGAGAGCTCTTATTGACATCCATCCACTTGCAAAAGCTGTTTGAATATTTTTGAAATTTTTTAAATAAGAGCCCTTACTCAGAGATGGGGGTAATAATATTAAACTTCCTTTAAGTTCATCAATTTTTTTTTTATTTTCGATTTTTATAGTATCTTTAATATCAATTCCAAGTTTTTTATAAATATTGTTCATTTTATGAATACTGTCATGGGAATAAATATTGCCTTTAAAATTTGTTTGACTTATTTCGTTTAACAATCTCTGAGCTTTTCCTAGTGAATAGCAGAAAAGTAAAGATGTTTTTTCCGGTGAATTAGTTATCCATTTTGAAATATCATTTGCTATTTTATTTGTTTCATCCCATTTAAATATTGGTAAACCAAAAGTACATTCACTTATTAAATAATCAGTTTTTACTATTTCATATTGTTTGCAAGTCTCATCTTTTTGAAGCTTATAGTCACCTGAAATTAGCCATTTTTCTTCAGCAAAAATAAACCTTATTTGACTAGATCCAAGAATGTGACCGGATGGATGAAAAGAAATATTAATGCCATTTATCTTAAATTCCTCTCCATATTCAAAAGTCTTAATTTTGATATTATCTCCAACTCTTTCTTTAAGAAGTATCGCAGTTTCCCTAGTAGAAATATATTCTTCGCAGCCAAATGTAAAGTGATCAAAATGAGCATGAGTTATTAATGCCTGTTTTACTGGCTTGCTTGGATCAATCCAGATATCAGCAAGTTCACAATAAAGATTTCTATCTTTATATCTAATTAAATATTCTTGTTTAGTTCTCAAAACTTCATCTCTTTTAATGAAGTTAATTTAGCTAATTATGCCCACGCTTGTTTTGATAAAGCTATGGCTGAAATTGTTAGTAAAGCAATAACTACAAATTTGTTACTCCAATTAATCATGAATGAACTTATTTTGTTATGAGAAACTCTATTAGATGGCGCAATTTTTTTCTCATTTAGAATGTGATTATTTTCATCATTTTCTAAGTAATTTAAATTTTTAATTTCATTTATTAATTTAGATTCACAAGTTGATAGTTTTTCTACTTGATTTAATAAATCAATATCTTCAGGTCTTAATAAAGAGTTTAATTCTTTAATTTGGCTTTCGTTTTTCACAAGAAATTCATTAACTATCTCATCTGTTCCTAATCCTCTCTTTATATTTAAAAGAATACGATCTCTTTCCCAAGAGTTTTCAAGAGAATTTAAAATTTTGCTTAATCTCATTTTAAGTATTTTTACTTATGATAAATTATTATTTTTTTCATCGGTGGCTTATTCCTTTAAGTAATTAGAAAAAATTATTTTTATTTAAGATTTGCGAATAAGTCTGTTTGCAAAATATTTTATCTTTACCTTTTCTATAATTTTTTTAGAACTACTTTTGGTTTTAACTTTATTTAAATTGATCACTTCATCTGACACATTTTTGCCTGTTTCAAAATAACTTTTAATTTTTTCTAATTCTTCTTCATTTAATCTTTTTGTCGCACCTTTTGCGTTGATTCCAAGTTTCTTGCAGGCTAATAATATTCTATTACTTTCGACGTTAAGATCTTTGGCAATACTAAAAATAGGAGTGTTGATGGACATTATTTTTTTACCATGTAATTTATTATTTATACTATATTTATAAATTAGAAATTAAATATATTTTTAACTATTATTAATTTCAAAAACTTTTTTAATTAGGCAACTTCATCTTCGAAATTATTTAAATCATTAAACTTTTTCTTCATGGTTGGATTATTTCTAGTTAATTTCTTTACTGTCAAATCTTGAGATTTGCTGTCAGCAGATAAAAGATGTTTTTTCGAAAGAATTAAAGCTTCTTTGGTTTTTTGTAAATGGGTTATTGATTTGTCAATTTCTGAAATTGCATCATTAAATCTATCCTGGGCAAGTGAAACATTTTTACCTACTGCACTTTTGAATTGCTCAAGAGTACTTTCAAAATTAGTTATGTCGTAATTCTCTCTTCTCATTAAATCAATTTGTGATTTGTATTTTAAGGTTTCCATAGATGCATTTCTTAACAGAGAAATAATGGGCAAGAAAAATTGCGGTCTTATGACATACATCTTTGGAAATCTATGAGACACGTCTACTATTCCTGCATTATAAAGTTCACTATCTGGTTCTAGAAGCGATACGAGCACTGCGTATTCACATGATTTTTGCTTTCTATCTTTATCTAATTCTTTTAAGAAATCTTCGTTTTTTCTTTTATTAGTTCCATTTAAACTTTCATTCTTCATCTCAAACATTATTGATACTACTTCTGTTTTATTTTTATCAAATTCTCTAAATATATAGTCCCCTTTACTGCCCGATGAGGCATCATTATCCTTTTCGAAATATGAGTTTTTAAACGCAGACGCACGATTAAGATTAAATTGAGTTTCGCAATGGATTTCTAAGGTTTCCCCTACCATCTTTGTAGATAATCTAGACTTCATTTCTCTTAATTCCTGAATAGTCAGATCCCTTTCACTAATTTTGCTTTTAAACTTTTCTTCAATTAATTTTTCATTAATTGAATGTTCAAGTCTCAGCTTTTCAATAGAATTTGTTAATGATGAGTTTTCTTTCTCTAAATTAATAACAGCTTCATTGACTTTGTTTTTTAAAGATAATTCTGAAATTATAGATTGGTTTTTAATTTCGTCCTTTAATTTGTTTAATTCATTATTCAGAGAATTAATTTTATTTGCTGCTTGATTTTTTAAATCATTCAGTGAGTTTGTTTTCTTCTCTTCAGCTATTTTTAATTTAGATTCAAGAGCTTGGATCTCAGACTCTTTAATGCGATTTTGCTCTATTAACTTTATTTTTAATTCGCTCTTTAAGATTTCCAAAGCTTTTTTATTATCTTCTTCAACCAAAAGAAGTCTTTCTTTTATTTGTTTGTTAAATTCCTCATCTTTTATCTGAAGAAGTATTTCTTCAAAGCTGCTGGGATCAATTCGGAAAGTTTTGCCGCAGGAAGGACATTTAATATCTTTCATTTTTTTATTTCAAAATTAATATCAGAAAGGATTTAATATTCGAATTATGGAAAAAGAATATTCTTCTGGACTAAGAATAAACAAAGAACAGATGTTATGCATTAAAAAATAAAATAATTACCCAATGAAAGTTATATTAATCCAGATTCTTTAAGTATATTAATTTTATTTGCTAATTCAATATCTGCAGAAGATATTGAGCGATCTAAAGTTTTGTGAGAAGAAACAGTGTAACCACTATCATCAACAAATTCATCTTCTGAATCTCTTAAGTGGTTATTCTCATTTTGAAGATCTTTATAATTATCCGATTTGTATATAGTTGACTTACTTATATTGCTATATCCAAAATTAGCAATTCCTCTAGCATCTAATGCTTCCTCAACTAATATTCCAACTACCTTGGATCTACTTATAGATTCGCTCTTGGATATCTCATCAATAATTTCAAGTACTCTCTTTCTTGGGAGATATCCTATCCTTTTTACTTTAGTTTCCATGAATCTTAACATATGTCGATATTGTAACACTTCTGTCAAATGAAATTAGAATTTTATAATTAGTACCTTGTTCAATTTTAAAAAAGGAGATTAAAGTATAATTCTTAAGGAATACTCATAAAAGAAGTATTTCTGAAATAAACTTGATGATTGTTTTATTCTTCTTATAATAAATCTCTCCTATTAGGTCCTATTTCTGAAATTTTCTTAATTTAAAATCTAAATATTATGAAAAATAAACTTTATGATAATGCTGATAGCTTTGCAATGTCATTTGATGAGGAATGGGAAAATATTGATTGTGATGATTTACGATTTAAGATAGATAAGGTATTTGAACTTTTATCAGACCACCCTTTTTTAATCTCTCATCCAGAAAATGCCAGAAAAATGGTTGAATTCAGAATATTTTCATTAAAAAAGTTTCAATAATTATTTTTAGATTTTTGTTGAAATAAATCACTTTCTTTTAATCTTTTAAAATTAAGAATTAAATAGTTGGTGAATTGAAAAATCCCTTAGTGTATAAAAATATTATTATCCCAATTATTGGACCTATTCCAAATACAAAAAGAACTAATTTTGCAGAATTTTTTGTTTGACCTAGTTCCTGATTTTTGAAATTTTTATTAGTTTGAATTTTTTTTGACTTTTTCTTTTTCATAAAAGATATATCACTGAAACTTAACTTTAAAAGATTTTAATATGTTTTAGAGTCTTAATTAGTTTTTTAGTGAAGACCAAATTAATTAGAATCTAAAAAGACAATATTGTATAATATGATAATTATAAAGCAAATATGAGTGCAACTAAGAGAGAGGAAGTATGTTCTCACCTCAGATATATAAGGTTAGAGCTTAGAGAAATGCATCAAATGCTTATCAAGGAAGATTTGTTGCCAGATCTAAATGAAGCTAAAGAAGTTCATGCACAATTAAATGCTTTATTGGATTTATTATCAGATAAAAGAGTAAAGAAGATAAAGAACCAATTCTGAAAGTTTTAATTAATTTGAATAAATTATCTATAATTAGTAGCTGATTCTATTTTTTTTCGGTTATCGTGCATTTGTTCTAATTCATTGTAAATTTCTTTAATTTGGCTTTGGATTAGATCTGTTGAATTTATATTGCTTAAAGCATACATTGCTGATAGAAGACTCTCTTTTGCTTCTATCAAATGTCTACATTCTTTACTGCCTGCTTCGTATGACATAATGTTCTTAAAATCTCATTATCACAAATATATAAAATATTCTTCCGTATTGCTTGATACTCTTATCATATCAAAGCTTATTATTGTTATTTTCATTACAGAATAGAGAATTATTTTTACTAAAATTTGAAAAAAACATATGCAAGAAAATTCAAAAAGCTATGAATTCTGTATCAAAGTAGCTTTAGATAATGCAAAAAAAAGAATTAATCTACTAGATAATTCAGATAAAAATTGCGTCTTTGAAGAATATAAAGAATGGCTTAATGATGGTTTAAAAAAACATACAATATTGCTACTTAGGGAAGACCCAATAATCTAAAATAATATAAGAATTATTTTTAATTCTTTGTATTTGAAGTAACCCTAAACAAAAAATAGAGGCTTAAAATAAAAGTAATTATTAGAATTAATGTTAGTGAAGAAAAATTATACATATTATTATCTAGAAAGATATTTAAACTATAGCAATTTTAATTAAATTCTCCTTGAATTAAATTCCCCTTAAATTTAGTTCTCTTTAAAAAGTGAAGAAATAAATTTATTAAACTCATTTTTTTCTAATAATAGTTTTTTTGACTTGTAATTTTTTAATTTCTTAAAAATTAAATCTACTAAATACTCTAATTTTTTAGTCATAAAAAATTTATTTTTCTAATAGATAGATTTTCTCTTCCCCAATTTTATCAGGCTTTGTTATTCTACATCCTTTATCTTTTTCCATATCACAATCTTTTGAGGCAGGAACAGATTTCCAAGTACATATTTTTTCTTGGGAGTCTTCTTTTAAGATAATCCATCCGTCATTTAAGTATTCTGAAATACCATCTTCTCCACAGGAAAATTTTATTTCCATTCTCTTCTTTTCTGAATTATTATTCTGATTAATATTTTCTTTAATATTATTAATGGGATATTCTTGTTTGATTGATGTCTTACAAGAACTTAAGAAAATTGCAATTAAAAGTAATTGTGGAAATCTTTTTATTCTTATCATTATTTATACTTTTGATGATTCGAGTTATTCAAATTATAGTTTAATTTGATTCTATTACTTTTAGTAACTGATCCATTTCTTTCATCAATTTTTTTACATCATCTGGCTGAGGTAATCTTAATTCTTCTGTAACTTCTAAGTGCATTTTTTTTAAGTTTTGCCTTAAATCTTTTAAATGCATTTTTACGTTTTCTTTCTTTTGTTTTATATCAGTCATAGGGTTGAAATTAAAAATTAATTAAACTTAAAGTTATTATTATAATAAAAAGGTGATTAATGCTAAAGATTAAAAAATTAAATTTTTGAATTTTCTATTTCATAAATTTCGTCACCGCCATAACAAAAATTTGTAGATAACATTTTTATTTCCCTTTTATTAATTCCTATTGTATTTTTATTTCTAATAATGTAATTTTTGGCAACAGCTTCACAATCTAGTTTGTTTTTTGCATGTTTAATAACTGGAAAAAAGTATGCTAATGCAATAATGAAAAACAAAAATGTTATCAAAGATTTTTTATCATTTTTAATTAAATCGTTAGCTTTTTTTTTGGTTTTTAATATTTTTATTAATAACTTGTCTGGTAATCCTATTTGAACAAATAACAACTCAACCCACCATGGAAGATCTTTATCTTTATTTTTCTTTGGGTTTGCAGAAGTATTCATTTTCTTAGCTTCATTATTTTGGTTTTTAACCTCATTTGGATTGATTTTTTCATCTTTACTCATATCATTGAATAACTTATTTGGAATATAGAAGTTTTATTTTGATTTGGAAACTATATTTTTATTTTATAAGTTTTAATTTAATTTTTCTATGAATTTGAGTATTGTTAATTTGTGTTTAATCAATTTTAGATGGCAAAAAAAAGAAGAAAGTTAAATAAAGATTTTGAAAAGGAAATATATTCATCAAAAAAAAATGTTGAACTAGTTTTGGCCAAAATCTATGATATTGAGGATGAGGATATACAAAAAGAATATATGAGCGCGTTTAGAGGAGTTGTTAATTTATACGATGAACTAAAAGATGACTATGATCAACTAGGATTCAATGATAATTCGAAAAAGCTTCAATCTAACTATGAAAATGCTTTTAATCTTTTTGAAGAAGAATTTGAAATTTGAACTATATTTCTAAATTATCTTCTAAAGGGTCTTACAGGTATTTCAATTACTTTGCCTTTTTGGAGATTAGATCTTTTCTCTCGTAAATTTTCCATACATTTAGATCTCATTATCTTTTTTTCACAAATTCTTTTTATTTGATAGTCAGTAAGTGAGAATGCGCTATCACCAAATATGAACATATAAAATAAAAGCAAAGATAAATTTAATACTAATTTCATTAATTTTTTGCTGCTTGAAATCTTGTTCTCTTTAACTTTAATTCCTGTTATGGTAACTTTCTATAATTTGTTTTAATTCATCTTTACTTAAGTCCGTTGAAATAAAAACTTCTTGAGCTGTTTTGCCCTTTCTTGCTATTGCTTTATATCCGTTTATTGTTTTAACAGACAATCTAATTATCAATTTAGAGGAACTCCCTCTAGACCTGGATATTACAGCTGGGGTTATGGTTTTGATATTTATATTTAAGGCTAATTTTTGGAGTATTGGAATTAGACCTTCAATATTTGTACTATGATTTAAAACTAACCTACCCAATTTTGACTTTTTATTTATTATATTTAAAAAAATTTGTTTCTGAGAAATTAAATTTAGCTTTAAAATCATTAAAAACTTTGAAGTTCTGCTATATTTGAAAAAAATGACTTAAAGTTAATGATCTTTCAATTAGGCTGGGCTGGTTTAGCGGCGATTTTTACTTTTTCGATTGCAATGGTTGTTTGGGGAAGAAATGGTGACGGTTCTATTGATATATGATTTCGTTTTTAACAGATGAAGTCTATTTAAGTAAATTTCTTATCTTAACATCATTCGTTTTACTCATATTCATAACATTTGCTGTAATTTATATATCCTACGTCTCCTGGAAAGATAAAAGAAGGTTGAAAAAATAGCATTTATTGTTTGTCTTGTTTTTTCTTATCTTTTATCCTTAATTCTTCAATTAATTCTTTTGCTTGTTCCATCTTAGATATAGTACTTTTGTAAATACCAATATCTTTTTCTGCTTTGTTGGACGATAAGTTTAACTTATCAAAAATATCAGAGATAATCTTTATTGTCTCTGATTCTTTTTTATCATTAATATCTTGTGAGTTTAAAATTAAAATATAAATTCCCAAGTTTAGTATTCTTGAAGGATAAAGTTTAGAATTGCTTTTTTCTATTAATAATTTCAATGTATCTTCATATGTTTTATTTTTGAATTCCATTTGAAACTTTTGGGATATTTCCTTAATTTCCTTCGCGTCAAAATTTGTAGAACTGCATAAAGATTCAAAAAGAAGATTCAAATTTTTCTCAGGTTTGTATCCTTTCATTAATTCTTTGAATGTTTCAGTAAGACCAACACAAAAGAGATGTTCTTGCATAAATTCATTTTGATGATTTAGAAGATTTAGTTCGACAAGCATTTCATCAACTATTCTTTTGTATAAACCTGGAATTACGTAAGGGAATTTTTGATGAAATAACTTTTTGCTATCTGAAACAGTCAATTTTTCTTTCAATTTTTTATATGTAAACCTTAATAAGGTTAGCGTATGTTGACTCAATATCGTTAATATCTAATAAACAGATAAATATTATTATGATCCCTTTAGTATTAGAAGAATCCGGTGGCAGTGAAAGAGTCTTTGATATTTATTCGAGACTATTAAGAGAGAGAATAATCTTTTTGGGAGAACAAGTAACTAGTGAAACTGCTAATAGAATTGTTGCTCAATTATTATTCCTTGAAGCAGAGGACCCAGATAAGGACATTTATATGTATATAAATTCACCGGGCGGATCCGTCTATGATGGGTTGGGTATTTTTGATACAATGCAACATGTTAAGCCCGACATTCATACAGTATGTGTAGGTTTAGCAGCTAGTATGGGTGCATTTTTGCTTGCAGCAGGTACTAAAGGTAAAAGAAGCAGCCTTAGACATTCAAGAATAATGATTCATCAACCACTTGGAGGTGCTAGAGGTCAAGCTAGTGACATAAGAATCCAAGCAGATGAAATTTTGTTCTTAAAAGAGCGACTTAATACCGAATTATCAGAAAGAACTGGAAAAGATTATGACACTATCAAAGAAGACACTGACAGAGATTTTTATATGTCTCCAAACGAGGCCGTTGAATATGGATTAATTGATGTTGTATTGGATAAGAAACCTATCAAAGTCTAACTTAATAATTGAGGTGTTCTCTCTTTTTTAGGAATAGTGGTGAATTCGGAAAGAATACTTACAAATTCTTCACCATCTAAGGTTTCTTTTTCGATTAACAAGTCAACTATCTTATCCATAGCTTCTCTATTCTTGCTGACTATATCGTATGTCTCTTTATAACATTCCTTAACCATTACTCTTACACTTTCATCTATTTGTTTAGAGATTGAGTCTGAAACTTCACTTCTAGTCATTAAATCTCTACCAACAAATACTTCCTGATTACCACTTTCTAAAGCTATCGGACCTAAATTACTCATTCCAAATCTGGTAACCATTTGGCGTGCCATTGATGCAACTTGTTGGAAATCACCTCCCGCTCCTGTTGTAATCTCTCCTTTTCCAAAAACTACATCTTCAGCAGCTCTTCCTCCTAAAGCACCCATTATTCTAGCTTTTAGTTGGGCTCTGCTAACAAGGGTTTGTTCATCGTCTGGAGTGAACCAAGTTAATCCTTTAGCTTGGCCTCTAGGAATCACTGTCACTTTTTGTACAGGATCATGAGCTTTTACTAATGATCCAATGAGAGCATGACCTACCTCATGATAAGCAATTAATCTTTTGCTTCTTCCATCTGTTAATGGTGAACCTTCCATTCCTGCGACAATCCTATCTACAGAGTCGTCAATTTCTGAAATACTGATAGATTCCTTTCTCCTCCTGGCAGTTAAAATAGCAGCCTCATTTAATAAATTGGCTAGATCTGCTCCAGTAAAACCTGGTGTTCTTCTCGCGATACTTTCAAGTGTTAAATCATCCTGAAGTTTCTTGTTCCTAGCATGAACTTCCAATATTGATAATCTGCCCTTGATGTCAGGTGCATCTACAGTTACCTGCCTATCAAATCTGCCAGGTCTCATGAGAGCTGAGTCTAAGACGTCAGGCCTGTTTGTTGCAGCAATTATTATTATGCCACTATTACCTTCGAATCCATCCATTTCAGTAAGCAACTGGTTGAGAGTTTGTTCACGCTCATCATTACCTCCACCAATACCGGCTCCTCTTTGTCTCCCGACAGCATCAATCTCATCAATAAAAATTAAACAAGGACTATTTTCTTTAGCTCTTTTAAAGAGGTCTCTTACTCTACTAGCACCAACACCAACAAACATCTCAACAAATTCAGAGCCTGATAGTGAGAAGAATGGTACCCCTGCTTCACCCGCGATTGCCTTTGCCAAGAGGGTTTTACCGGTACCAGGAGGACCTACCAAAAGGACACCTTTCGGAATCCTTGCTCCTACAGAAGTAAATTTCTCAGGTTTCTTTAGAAAAGTGACAACTTCTTGTAAATCCTGTTTTGCTTCATTAACACCTGCAACATCGTCGAAAACAACTCCTGTTTCAGCTTCCATAGCAAATCTTGCTTTTGTTTTCCCAAATTGCATTGCTTGGCCAGGGCCTCCAGGCATACCATTTGATCTCCTTGCTAATAAAATCAAACCTCCAATTAAAATTGCTGGAAAAAGTAAATTACCCAAAACTCCTAGTGCAGGAGGGGCTGTTTTAACTGGATGCACATCAAAACTGATTCCCTCATTTTTTAAAATGTTAATAAGTTCTGGTGTCAAGCCAGGGAGATCTACACGTAACCTTTGAACTTTATTATCTAAATCCGAATCTATTGTCTCTATAACAGCATTTCTTCCTCCCTCAAAAATATCAACCGATGTAACTCTTCCTGAATTAATGTAATCTAAAAATCTACCGTAACTAACTCTTGCTACCGCAGAATTTCTTGGTGCAATAGTAGTCCCATTAGACTTTAGTGAATCAACATTGCTTGAAGATAAAAATTGGTAGGAAAGCGCAATTACTAAAAGTATAGGTAAGGCCCATAAAATTAATGTTTTAAATTTCTGATTCATTAATTTGCAGAAGATAATTATACGATTCTAGACTGAATCAGTGCATTTCGTTGATATTTTCTCTAACTTTATGCTTATATTACTCTTGTATATGTGAGATTTATTGATGAAATTTGAGATCAAAGATAAGGTTAAGTTGATTGCTCCAGTTTCCTACTTAAAAACTTCAGATAATATGCCAATGTTAAGACCACCTGATTTAGTGGCAATTGATGAAATTGGAGAAATCCTTTCGATCAAATCTCCAGATACTGTTGAAGTAAAGTTTAGAAGAGGTTCGTTTTTGATAGATATTGATAAAATTGAGAAAAACTAACTTAAAAGTTTTTCTTCCACCTTTTAGAAATTTCCAAACATATTTTTTTATTTCCAGCAATACTTAGAAAAGGTTTTGAAAAATACTTATTAGTTAATTTATGAACATCTAATGAAGATATTTTGTCTATTTTAGAATTTAAATTGAGTTCAGAAATTGGAGCAATACCATAACTAATTAATTGTATCTTTCGCTGTAAAGTTTCATCTAGCGATTGATTTCCCAATAGAAAAGAACCTTTTAGCTTCTCTTTAGCCAAAAATATTTCAGCGTCAATCAAAGGATTTAAAAGTAAATCTTTCCATAAAGTTGATAAAAGTTCAAAAGCCAAAAGGGCTTTTTTATTTGATACTGATAAATAAACTAAAAATGGAGCGTTCCCACTCCTAACGGGATAGTAAACACCTAAATCGTAGGTGATTCCATTTTTTTCCCTGAAAAGTTTAAACAAAGCAGCGCTCATTCCATAAGATAAATATGACTCCAAAACCTTAAGAGGCAAATATTCATTACTTCTACGAGAGCAAGTTTGGTTACCCATCATTATTATTGTTTGATTTGAATCATTACTATTAAAATCAAATCTATTATTAGTACTTAAATCACGGTTTATAGGTCTTGATTTTTCTTCAAAGGTTTTTTTTTCTAATGTTTCTATATTCACTCCATTTATTTCTAAATTATTTGAAATTAAATACTTTTCTCGAAATTTGAAATTTTTAAATTCACATAAAACATCTTTATGATTAATCTTTGAAACATCGTTTGCATTGCCATTTGTATTAAAGGCATAGGGATGATTTGAGTAAACAATTCTTCTCCATTTTTCAAAACAGATATTAAATGGATTCTCTTTATCTTTTTTTATAAAATCAATGGAGGATTTTTTTACTTTTTGAAATTCAATTTCTGAGAGAATTGGTTTATTAATTATTAAATCTAATAAGGGAAATAATTTGCTGAAATGTTCATTTATGGATTTAATGCTTATTGAAATACCATCTTCGAATACTTCTTGATTTAATTCTGCTCCATAGGACTCAATATACTCCGCAAGGGTGAAATTATTAAAACCCTCACATCCTCTGGTAAGCAATGAACTGAGAATCTTGTTAATACCTTTTTTGCCAACCCTATCCATATCACTACCCCCTTTGATCCAAATTGAAGCAGTTGAAAAGTTCCTTTTTTTATTATTTAAAAAATATTTTTTTAACATTTACCAGGGGATGCAACTAAAGTGAATTTTTCTCCACGGATATATTTTGTGATTTCTTTGAAATTATCCAAATCATTCCAATAATTTAAATGTCTCTCTAAATTTTTGATTGAAGATTTTCTCCCCCATAGAAGTTCATTCCCAAAGAATGAAGAAAGTTGTGTAGATGTCTCTAAATTAAAGATATAATTACTTTTCACAATATTTATTGCTTTTTTTATTTCATTCAAAGTCAAGGTTTTACAATTTGAGATCTCATCTAATGTTTTATTAATTTGTTTTTCTACTATATCAATATCATTGGACTCACAACTTGCTTCCACTATAAATAAACCGCCTAATTCTCCAGCATTTACATCTACATAAACCGATTCAACCAGATTACTATCTTCTTTTAAAATTTTAACTAATCTGCTGTTTCTTCCTACAGAGAGTATTGATGCTAGTATCTCCAGTCCAATAATATTTTTTTGATCATTGAGGTTTGGGATAAACCAAGCCATAAATATTCTTGAAAACTCTAAACTATCAAACTTAACTAATTCTTTACCATTCCTAATTTTTAAAGAAGGTTTATTTTTTTGATTTATTAAATTTGGACTATTCTTTATGCCAGATAGATCACTTTTTTCAAAAATTTTATAAATTTCTTTAGTGAGATTCCCAGCAATTGCAATACAAATTTTTTCGGTAGTGTAATGTTTGCTATGAAATTTCTCAAGGTCATTTATCTCCAAGTTTTTAATACTTTGCTCAGTTCCCAGAATCGAATTGGCATAATTAGGACTTAGCCAAACCCTTTTCAAAAAATAATTAAATAATCTTTCTTCAGGTTGATCATTTTGTTGTTTTATTTCATCAATAACTACCCCTTTTTCTTTTGTAAACTCTTCAGGATTAAAATCTGGAGCAACGACAATATTTGTCAAAAGAGCAAGTGATTCTCTAAAGTTACAGTGTGGAACTAGGACATGGTAATGTACATCATCATAACCTGTTGAAGCGTTACTTAATCCTCCAAGTGATTCAATTTTATGGTCAAACTCACCTGGCATTATTTTGTATGATCCTTTAAAAATCATATGTTCTAGAAAATGAGCAGTGCCGTTTTTATCAACCTCCTCAAATGAAGAACCTGCTTTGCACCAAATATCAATGCTTACAAGCGGCAATTCTTTATTATCCACAAATACACATCTAGTTTTGCTTGAATGGGTGTAGTAGTTAACATCTCCTAATTTCATTTAAGTTCTCTCTTTAAATTCTATTTTGGTACTTTTAAGCCTTGTTGTCTGAATCTTTAACTAAAACAAAATTAACTGACCCTCTTATTTTGAACTTATTGCAAAATATTAGAGAGCATAGATCCATGCTTGAGGAACTTAAGAGTATAAAAATTGATCCAAATTTAACTAATATAATATCCAACGAAATAGGCAGAGAACTATATATTGAAAATGAATTTCATAAAGCAAAAGGGTTTAGGAAGTTACATATTGAAGTGGCAGAATTTTCAAAGAATCTTAAAATTCTACACTGCGTTTTTTTCCCTGATCCAAAGTTTGATATCCCAATTTTTGGAATGGATTTAGTAAAAATAAATGATATTGTTTCTGCTGCCATTGTTGATTTATCCCCTGCTTCAGAAAAACAAGGTTTGAAATACGAAAAATTACTTTCTGAGGTTGATAAAAGTTCTTTTACCTCTTTGAGAGAGATTCCTAAATGGGGGGGGATTTTTTCTAGTAATGTATTTTTTGCATCCCTAAAGAGAAAATCTGAAAAAAATGAATTTTGCAGAGTTGTAGATCAATACCTCTCTATTTTGATCAAATTAAGTAAGAAAGCTAAACCGGAAGTTAATCAAGAAATTATCCAAGAGAGAATAGATTTTCAAAAAAATTATTGTGTGCAACAAATGAAAAATGAAAAGACTAGCATGGTGCTCTTAAAATATTTTGATGAGAAATGGGTCAATAACTATATAAAAAAAGTACTCTTCGATTTTTAATGAAATTAAAAATATTTAAAAATATATTTATTTACTTATTATTTACACCATTAACTCTTGGGGTTATTTCCTGTTCTGGAAATAATAAATCTAGTTCAAAATTAAAAGAGGTAATAACTTCAGATTTCATTCCGCCTATTACAGCTGTGGCAGCACTAGGCCAACTTATTCCTTCGGGAGAGATTAGGCAATTGGCAGCGCCAATAAGTCAGTTTGGCTCTTCCCCTCGAATTGTCGAAATTTTAGTAAATGAAGGAGATTTTGTAAAAAAAGGTGATATTCTTGCAATCTTTGAAAATGGAGAAAAGTTAATTGCTGATCTTGAGAGAAATGAAAATCTAATTAAAACTATTAACGATGAAATTTCCCTTAAGAAAGATCAAATTCAAAGATATGAGTTAGCTTTGAGCAAAGATGTATATTCTTTTGTACAGTTTTCACAGAGAAAAGATGAATTATTAAAATTGCAAAAACAGAAAATAAACCTTATCGGAGATCAAAAAAATATCAAGATAGATCTATCTAATTCAAAATTAAGGAGTCCAATTGATGGTTTTATCCTTGGAATAAACTCGAGGGTTGGTGAGAGGCCTAAAAATGAAGGAATCTTGGATATTGGTTCTAGTCAAAAAATGGAAGCCTTGATAGAGGTTTATGAATCTGACATCGATAGAGTCTTTATCTCTCAGAATGTTGAATTGATCAGTGAGAATGGAGGTTTCCAAAAAAATCTTAAGGGAAAGGTGATTAGGATTAGTCCCCAGGTAAAACAAAGAAAAGTTTTATCGACTGATCCAACAGGGGATGCTGATTCGCGAATTATCGAGGTACTAGTAAAACTAGATCAAGATTCTATAGATATCGTTCAAAACTATGCAGGAATGAAAGTAATTGCAAAATTTATTCCCCAATGAGTTTTTCTTTTTTAAAATTTAGAAAAATACCATTAGCCTGGTTGTTATTAACTAGGCAACCATTGAGGCTAGCTGTTGCCATAGCTGGGATCTGTTTCGCAGGGATTTTAATGTTTATGCAATTAGGTTTTAGAGATGGTTTATTTGACACGAGTGTAACTATTCATAAACTTCTAGATGCTGATCTTGTTTTGATAAGTCCCAGATCAAAAAGTTCTATAAGCATGAGTGGATTCCCAAAAAGAAGGTTAATTCAGACTCTCGCAGTAGAAGATGTCGAAAAAACTGCTCCCGTTAATCTGAATTATTTACTTTGGAGAAATCCTGAAAATCTTAAAACTAGATCAATACTTGCATTAGGTTTTAATCCCTCAGATTCACTTCTTTTAGATGAGGGATTCTCAAGGAAAGCTTATAAATTGAGAAATCCATCAAGAGTTCTTTTTGATAAACTATCTAGACCTGAATTTGGACCGATTGAAGAATGGTTCTTATCTGAAAAAAAAGTTGAGACTGAGGTTGCTGGGAAAAGAGTAATTGTTGAGGGCCTTGTGGAGTTGGGACCATCTTTTGGTGCAGATGGTAATTTGATAACTAGTCGAGAAACCTTCTTAAGACTTTTTCCTGCTAATCCTCCTGGCAGTATAGAAATTGGTTTGGTAAAGCTAAAAAGAGGATCTGATCCTGAATTGATTTCAAAGATATTAAATAACTCACTCCCTAATGATGTTAGGATTCTTACAAAAAAACAATTTATAGAATTTGAAAAGAATTATTGGAAAAATAGTACTGCAATAGGTTTTATTTTTAGTTTGGGAGCCTTGATGGGTTTTGTTGTGGGGTGTGTCGTAGTTTATCAAATTCTTTATAGTGACGTTACAGATCACCTTCCAGAGTACGCCACCTTATTGGCAATGGGATATAGACTTAAGTCCCTTTTCTTTGTCGTTGCCAGAGAGGGGTTTTTGTTGGCATTGTTTGGTTATTTACCTGCTTATTTCTCTGGTCAAATACTTTACTCAGTTATAAGAAGTTCTACAAAACTCCCAATAATAATGGACGCAGATAAAACTATTTTAATTTTCGTATTGGTTTTAGTTATGTGTATGGGGTCCGCCGCCGTTGCGATGCGTAAATTAGTTGATGCTGATCCTGCCGAAATTTTTTAACAATTAAAGATAAATGGTTAAAGCTAATAAAATAAAAAATAATGTAAAAAACCTTAAAACAGTCTCAATAAATAATTTGAGCCACTTTTATGGAAAAAATGAGAATAAAAAACAAGTTCTAAATGACGTTAATCTAAATATTGATAAAGGAGAATTGGTTCTTTTAAAAGGACCTTCTGGATGTGGTAAAACAACTCTTTTAACATTAATTGGTGCCTTGAGAACCTGTCAAAGTGGAGATTTAACTGTGTTAAATAATCAGTTAAATGGAGCATCAAGGAAAACGCGTCAGATTCTTAGAAGAAGTATTGGAATGATTTTTCAAGGTCATAATCTTCTGAGATGTTTAACAGCAGAACAAAATGTTCAGATGGGTGCCGATTTAATAAAAGGTTTAACATATTTGCAAAGACGTGAAATAGCACGTAATTGGTTGTCAGCAGTAGGATTAGAAGAGCATCATAAAAAGTTGCCAAATGACTTATCTGGTGGGCAGAAACAGAGAGTAGCAATTGCTCGAGCTTTATCTGCTAACCCAAAACTTTTATTAGCTGATGAGCCCACTTCTGCTTTAGATAGTGTTACTGGAAGAGAAATAGTAACTCTTTTAAGAAAACTAGCAAAAGAGCAAAATTGTTCTGTACTTATGGTGACGCATGATCCAAGAATTTCTGATATGGCTGATAGGATATTAAATATGGAAGATGGTAAAATATATAGTGCTCATAGTGAGCTAGTATAATTAAGAATTAAAAATTTCATGTCTAAGAGAAGAAATCTAAAAAAAGAAAAGCAGGAACGTAATCGGGCCTATGCTAGAAAATTTAAAAAAAGGAAATTAAGAACTGATGGAAGACCTGATGGTGGAAACGTTACAGGTACAGCAAATAATGGCGGTGCAGCTGATTAGCGAATATCTTTTATTTTTATTTTTGGAGTTTAATATATTATGCATATTTAAGACATAATCATGAATGTAAGTATTGTTATACCGACTTACAATAGATTACCTATATTGGAGAAATGTCTTTTTGCGCTTGAGAATCAAAAATTAAATACAGATATCAGTAATTATGAAGTAATAGTAGTTGATGATGGATCAACTGATGGTACAACCTCATGGATAAATAAAAACAAAGCTAATCTCCCACACGTTATTCTATTTCAACAAGAACATGGAGGGCCAGCACTTGGAAGAAATCTAGGAGTAATTAAATCAAAATATGAAATTATTATATTTATTGATAGTGATCTTATTGTTTTAGACAATTTTATAAATTGCCACGTAGAAAAATTACTTGCCTCCTGGAGAAAAAATGATAGAAAATGTTTTACCTATGGATCGGTAGTCAATACATCTAATTTTCTAAATCCTCAGAGTGAAAAACATAAAATAATGGATACTTCTTTTGCTTACTTTGCTACTGGGAACGTTGCGATATCAAAAGAATTGATTTTAAGTGTGGGATTATTTGATACTTCTTTTAGTCTTTACGGTTGGGAGGATTTAGAACTTGGAGAAAGATTAAAAAAAATTGGGACAAAATTAATTAAATGTCCAAATGCAGTAGGTTTTCATTGGCATCCGCCATTTAATTGCGAGCAAATAGATTCATTAATAGCTCAAGAAAAAGAGAGAGCAAAAATGGCTTTAGTGTTTTATAAGAAACATCCAAATTTAAGGGTTAGATTTATGATTCAATTAACTCCTCTTCATAATTTACTTTGGCAAATTCTTTGCTTGGGAGGACTAATCAGTGTTGATAGAATCCTTCCTTTATTAAGATTCCTTGTAAATATAAAAAGGAATAGACTTGCACTTGAGATACTTAGGATCCCTCTAAATATGATTTACATTAAACAGTTAACCAAATCAAGATAAAAAACTTTTAGAAATACACATCACTTGCTAGAATAGTTGAAATTAAATCCGCACATCTGACAGTTTCGGGTGATCTATTAATATAAATCCCCGTCAGATGGAGGCTAACCCGAAACTCTTTCTAAATTATGGCTGTTGTATCACTATCAGAAATGATGGAAGCTGGTGCTCATTTTGGGCATCAAACTAGACGTTGGAACCCCAAGATGTCTAAGTATATATATTGCGCGAGAAATGGAGTTCATATTATTGATCTTGTAAAAACAGCATTATGTATGAATAATGCGTATAAATGGACTAGAAACGCAGCAAAAAGCGGTAAACGTTTCCTATTTGTCGGTACAAAAAAACAAGCATCAGATGTAGTAGCTCAGGAAGCTACACGTTGTGGAGCTGCATATGTAAATCAAAGGTGGCTTGGAGGAATGTTGACTAATTGGACAACAATGAAAGCTAGGATTGAAAGATTAAAGGATCTAGAAAGAATGGAAAGTAGTGGTTCAATAGCAATGAGGCCTAAAAAAGAAGCTGCAGTATTAAGAAGAGAACTTGAAAGATTACAAAAATACTTAGGAGGACTTAAGGGAATGAGAAGACTACCAGATGTAGTTGTATTGGTTGATCAGAGAAGAGAATCTAATGCAGTATTAGAGGCTAGAAAATTAGATATCTCATTAGTATCTATGTTGGATACAAATTGCGATCCGGATTTGTGTGAAGTTCCAATTCCTTGTAATGATGATGCTGTTAGATCTGTGCAACTTATTTTAGGAAGACTTGCAGATGCCATAAATGAGGGTAGAAAGGGCTCTAATGCCGAAAGAAAAAATTAAATTCAAATTTAAAACTTACTAATCACTATTTTTTTATTACTTCAAATGGGAAACATTACAGCAAAACTTGTAAAAGATCTTAGAGACAAAACTGGCGCAGGAATGATGGACTGCAAAAAAGCACTTAACGAAACTGAAGGAAATCTAGATAAAGCTTTGGAATGGTTAAGAAAGAAAGGCATAGCTAGTGCTGAGAAGAAATCGGGAAGAGTAGCCGCCGAAGGATCAATTGGAAGTTATATACATACTGGATCAAGAGTGGGAGTTTTACTAGAGTTAAATTGTGAAACTGATTTCGTCGCTAGAGGTGATATATTCCAATCTCTGTTGAAAGATGTCTCAATGCAAGTAGCAGCATGCCCAAATGTTGAGTACGTATCAATTGATGAAATACCAGAAGATGTTGTTAAAAAAGAAAAACAGATTGAAATGGGTAGGGATGATTTGTCAGGGAAACCAGAACAAATTAAAGAAAAAATAGTTGAAGGGAGAATAGCAAAAAGACTTAATGAGCTTGTTTTGCTTTCACAACCCTACATTAAAGATAGTTCTTTAACAGTAGAGGACCTTGTTAAACAAGCAGCTGCAAAAATTGGAGAAAATATCAAAGTAAGACGCTTTACAAGATATACATTGGGTGAAGGTATTGAAAAAAATCAGATGGACTTTGCTGAAGAGGTTGCATCAATGCAAACAAACTAGTCACTTGAATGATTTGAATAATTTCAATAATTACATAGAAATAGATAAAATTAATTCTCAATTAGAGAGAGCAGACATACAAAAAAGAATATTAATTAAAAATATCCATAGGGAATATGAACTTTATCTTAATCTTGTAAGAGATCTACTTTTTATCTCTGTAGAAAAAGGCCTTAATCAAATATATAGCTTTCCAAGAATTAATGATAATTTCTTAAATGAAAATGAATTCTGTAGTCTTTTTGAAAAAAAAATAAGTAAATTAATATTTACGAATTTGCCCTTTTTAACAGTAGAACAATTAAAGATAAATGAAATTGAAAAAAATATAAATAAGGAAATTAATTTAACTTTTATTGATAGTTCCACAAAAACAAATGATGATCAAAAAGAAAAATTTCAATATGAAGATGGTTCTCAATTAAAAGAACCCACTCAGTTTGAGATTAGTGAAGACTTTTCAAATACTTCTGAATATTATCAAGCGCATAATTATGAGAAATTTGGATCACTTGATCTAGATGATAACTACCATAATAATTATTTATCTAAAAACAATATTTTTGAAAATTTAGGAGTTGAAAAACAATTTATTTCCTCCCTAATTGAATTAATAGGAGAAGAAAAGGTGGAAAAACCAAGATATCCAGAAAAAGAAAATATCAATCAAATGGATAATTTACCAAAAAATCAGACTCTTAATAATTTTGATTTAATAGACAAGTCATTGGAAAATTTACTATTGAATCTTTCATACAATATTAACCAAGAATTATTCAAGGCAAATCTAATAAAAAAGATGATATCTAAAGATTCCTTTGATTATTTAGTAGGCAAAAAATTTATGATAAAACATCCATATCCTTTTGTTATTAATTTCGAATTAAACTTGAATCGGTCATCATCAATCGGCAATAATTTTCCAAGCATTATTTTCTTCAATATATCTACTGTAGAGTTAGAGTTTAAAAATTTAAATCTTTCTATTCAAAGGAACAAAATAAATGAGATAAAAAATCAATTTCAGCGTTTGATTAAAAAAGAGACATATTGGAGGCAAAAAGAAATAACTTTGAATAAGATACGTTGAAAAATAAATCATTTTTCAAATGTGACTATTAGCGGGAATAATAATAAATTAATTAAAGATTGGATAAGACCTCTTCAAAAGTCTCTTACTATTGAAACTGAAAACAAATTTATTAATACATTAGGGAGAGAAAAGTATTTTAATGATTATTTGCATGAATCATTGCAAAAACTAGATAATCTAAATATCTCAGAAGAGTATTTAAAGATATTTTATGAATTTTCTAAAAAATATAATGAATATAATAAATTAGACGAAAATCAAAGAAAAAGGTTAATTATAGATACAAGAAAAAATCTTTATAAACTAGGGAAAACGTTAGAAATAGAAAGCTCTTATAATTGTTCTAATAATGTTTTTTTGAATAAAGCTGATTCAAGTTTGTCTTTTGATTCAGATATTTCTTTAATAAAAAATGTTGGAAAAGTTTATAAAAATAAGCTTAATGAATTAGGGATATTTCACATAAGAGATCTAATTAATTATTTCCCACGAACATATCTAGACTATACTAATAGAGTTAAGATAATAAGTTTAAAACCAGATAATTTATACACGTGCATCGCAAACGTTAAAAGATTTTATATTCATAAGAGTAAAAAGAATAGTAATTTATCAATAATGAATATTGTAGTTTTTGATGAAACGTCTTCAATAAAGGTTACAAAATTTTTTTTAGGAAGAAGATTTAGATCTTACTCCTTCTTCACATCTCAAAAATCTTTGTATACTCCTGGAACTAAATTAGCAATTTCCGGTAAGGTTAAATTGACAGAGTATGGCAAAACTTTTGTAGATCCGCAGATTGAAATTCTAAAGGATAACAATGATAATTTTAATTTCTCAGGCAAAATATTACCCTTGTATTCATTAGGTGAAGCATTATCAAATATGAGTTTTATAAAACTTATGAAAAAGGTACTAATTTACGCTAAGCAATATCCAGAAATTTTAAATAAAAAACAACTTGATTCATTATCTTTATTATCAAAAGGAGATTCGTTGATTAATATTCATTTTCCACCAACTCAACAGGCACTTATTGAGTCAAAAAAACGTTTGGTTTTTGATGAGTTGTTCCTGCTTCAAATAAAGTTCCTACTTAGAAAAAGAAAGACGAATAAAAATGTAACTTCCCATCAATTACCTAAAAAGAAATCTTTATTAAAAGAATTTTTAAATACTTTTCCTTTTGAATTAACAAAATCTCAAGAAAATGTTTTAAATGAAATTAAGAAAGATTTATCTAATCCCGTACCAATGTCTAGATTGCTTCAGGGAGATGTTGGAAGCGGTAAAACCATAATTGCAATAGCGTCTCTTTTACTTGTCATTGAAAAAAACCTGCAAGGTGCATTTATGGTCCCAACTGAGGTATTGGCAGAACAGCATTATAAAAATTTATTAAAATATTTGAACCCCCTTTTAGTTTCTGTTGAACTACTTACTGGGAATACTCCTCAAAAAAAGAGAAAAGAAATTTTCTCTAATTTGAACAATGGTTTAGTTGATATCCTCGTAGGTACTCATGCACTATTTGAAGATAAAGTAATCTTTAATGCATTAGGGATGGTCGTAATTGATGAACAACATAGATTTGGAGTTACTCAAAGAAATAGATTACTAAATAAAGGAGAAAATACTAACTTGTTATCAATGACAGCAACACCAATTCCAAGAACTCTTGCGCTTTCTATTTATGGTGATTTAGATGTTAGTCAAATTACAGAACTCCCTCCTGGGAGAGTTCCTATAACCACAAAATTAATTTCAGAAGATGATTTAACTAACTTGTTCAAGATTGTTGAAGATGAGATAAATAAAGGAAAGCAAGCTTATGTGATTTTGCCACTTATAGAAGATTCAGAAAAAATGAATTTAAGCTCTGCAAAGAAAACATTCAAACATTTATCAGAAGAGGTCTTTTTTAATAAAAAAGTTGGATTATTACATGGCAAATTAAGTTCACAAGAAAAGAATGAGGTGATTAATTCTTTTTTAAAGAATGAAATTAATATATTGGTTTCAACCACTGTAATTGAGGTTGGCATTGATGTGCCTAACGCCAGTATTATGATTATCTATAATTCGGACAGATTTGGATTGTCCCAGCTACATCAATTAAGGGGGAGAGTTGGTAGAGGATCAACAAAATCTTTTTGTTATCTGGTAACCCCCGATAAAAATGGATTAGAAAATAAACGACTTTGTGTTTTGCAAAAATCTAATGATGGCTTTTATATTGCTGAAAAAGACTTGGAGCTTAGAGGTCCAGGCCAGATTTTAGGATATAGGCAATCCGGATTGCCTGATTTTGTCCTAGACAATTTACCTAACAATAAATTTCTTATTGATAAGGCTCGTGAAGAGGCTATTAAGATTGTTAGTGACGATCCTGATTTAAAAGAAAATATTATTTTAAGGAATTTACTTATTGATAATTCTGATAATAAATTCATTCATGATTTCTTAAATTGAAAACTATCATTGTAATTTTTTATATATGTGCCACTATAAATCAATTGCAAATTTCAATTGAAAATTTGGAATAAAATACCAATTAAAGATAATGGAGATAAATTAATAGCTATACCTAGCTGCTTAAAGTTTTTCAATCCCCACCCTTACTCGCATTTAGGAGCACCTTACAAAGAAAAAACTTCTATTTGGAAATTAAGAGAGGAGGTCGTAAATAGATTAGTTAAAGTAAATAATTATTTGATATCTAAAAGTAGTTTTAACCTTTTAATTTATGACAGCTGGCGACCTTTAGAAGTCCAGGAATTTATGTTTAAAAGAGCATTTTTATTAGAATGTGAAAAATCTGATATTGATATTTCTTTTGAAAATATAAAATCTTATCCGTCCATTTTAAAAAAAGTTGAAAAATTTTGGGCATTTCCTTCTTATGACACTAGGTGTCCTCCCCCTCATTCAACTGGGGGAGCCTTGGATGTTTGTTTATCAGATAAAGAAGGAAATCTTGTTGAAATGGGAAGCATGGTTGATCAAATGGATGAGACCTCAAATCCTGATTTTTATGCAAACATAAAGAATGAAGAAGCAATTATTTGGAATAGTAGAAGAAATTTATTAAGGGAAATTATGACTAAATTCGGATTTGCTCAACATCCTAATGAATGGTGGCATTTTAGCTATGGTGATCAACTATGGGCATGGAAAAATAAAAAAGCAAATGCACTTTATGGAAAAATTTAAAATTCTATTGATTTTTATCTAGTAAATTCAATATATAATTTTCATCTTGAGTATTTATAAAATCTCCGAAATCCAAATCCAAATTACTCTTCCAATTATCAAATAATGGTTTAAGAGTTTCTTCTAAATCGCTAAGTTCCATTCTTTGTAAGAATGGTTTAGCCAGCCTTTGTAAATTTTTACTTCCCCCCAACCATAATTGGTATTTGTTTTGCCCACTTCCAACTAGTGCTAATTCGGCCATATAAGGCCTGGTGCATCCATTCGGACATCCTGTCATTCTAAATAATATTGTCTTTTGTATTTTTAGATCTAATAGTAAATTTTCAATCCTTTTTAATACATCAGGCAATATTCTTTCAGCTTCAGTCATCGCAAGGCCACAAAGTGGTAAAGCAGGACAAGCTAAAGCATGTCTTTGTATTTCATTAATGTTTTCTAAATTTTCGTATCCAATTTTTGATAGTGATTTTTGAATTTCACCTTTGTTTTTATTGGCGATATTACAAAGTAAAATATCTTGATTAGGTGTGAGTCTTAAATCTAAATTATATTTTTTAACAATACTTGTGATGGTATTCTTTTTCTCTCCAGATAATCTCCCTGATAATAATGGTAAACCTACGAAATAGGAGGTTTTATTTTGTTTATGCCAACCTAGGTAATCAATAAGAACCTTATCGGGTTCTTTTCTGATTTTTTTAATTTCTTTTTTGAAATACTTATCAGAAAGTATCTTTTTGAACCATTTAATACCTTTCCTATGAAGAAGATATTTCATTCTCGAATTTTTTCTTGATTTTCTATCGCCATAATCTCTTTGAATAGCCACAATGCTTTGTATTAGTTCATAAACATCAGGTTTTTCAACATATCCAAGTGGATCTGCAATTCTGGCAAAGGTCTCTTCATTATTATGTGTGCGACCCATACCACCTCCAACATAGAAGTTGCACCCTTCTAAGTTTCCATCTTTAGAAGTAAAGGCAACTATACCTATGTCATTGGTAAGAAG
>QCMA01000005.1 GCA_003214115.1 Prochlorococcus sp. AG-418-I21 | reverse complement strand
TATCGTTCCAATATCAATAACAAAAAAAATTGGCTTAAAAAACATTATTAATTTAGCGAATTCATTTGGACTAGGTTACGAGCAAGAGTTTGAGGAATTCCCATCATTAGCTATTGGCGCTTACGGAGATAATCTTTTAAATATCACAAATGCATATTCTGCAATAAACAATAATGGGAAGATTCAAAGCCCTGAAATCATAGAAAAAATAGAATCATTTAAAAAACAACCTATTTGGGAAAACAAATCTATTTCCAAGAAAATATTAGATTTAAAAATAAACAAGAAAATAAATAAACTTCTTGAAAAATCTGTAAAAGAAGGCACTTCAAAAGCAGCCTCTATAGAAGGAAAGAAAATTTATGGGAAAACAGGAACATCTGATGGAAATAAAGATCTCTGGTTTATTGGTTCCATAGATAACCTTACAACAGGGATCTGGATAGGTTACGACGATAACAAGGAATCTGAATTATCTAGTGGGAATGCAGCTTATTTATGGAAGAATTTCATATCTGATATTTATAAAATTCCAATTAAAAAATAAATTATATTTTTAAGATTCATAAGAAATTATGGCAGAATAAAATCCATCACCGGGATAATCTAAGCTAGGTAAAATTTGCTTTTGGCTAACCAATTTTAAAGTTTTGTTTTTTTCAATAAATCGTTCAATTAATAGATTATTTTCATCGGGACAAATAGTACAAGTTGAATAAACTAAAGTGCCCTCTTTTTTCAAAAGAGGGAAAACACTCTCCAAAAGTTTTTCCTGTAATAAAGTTAAAGATTTTATTTTTTCTTTACTTAAAGACCATCTAGAATCTGGATTCCTGGAAAGAGTTCCAATGCCTGAGCATGGAGCATCTAATAAAATCTTATCAAAATAAGATATAAACCTTGGATTTAATTCAATCAAATTTGTTGCATCAGCCTTAAGGGTATTAACAGATTTCAAATTTAACCTTTCTAAATTTGATTGCAGTATTTTCAATCTTTTTGCTGATCTATCTACGGCAATGATTTCAACACTATCATTTGTTAATTCTGCTAGGTGGGTAGACTTACTTCCTGGAGCTGCACAAGCATCTAAAATCTTTTCACCTTCTTTTGGATTTAAGAGAGGTGCTATCCACTGAGAAGATCTATCTTGAATTGTCCAAAGTCCATCACTATATCCTGGTAAATTTTTTATAGATCTTGGATTAGATTTTAAAGTAATTCCATTATCTAAATCTTTAATAATTTCAGCATCAATTTTATTTTCATGAAGTACTTTCAAAAATTTATCTAAATTAGTTTTTAATTGGTTAATTCTCAAATCAATTGATGGTTTTTTATTAAATGCCTTAATGATATTTTCACCCTCACTATTGCCAACCCATTTATAAATATCCTTCACAAGCCATAATGGGAATGATTCAAGATATGAAATTGTTTCTTTTCTATCAGAAGATAATTCCGGAAAAATTTTTTGTTCTAATTTTCTTGATGCATTTCTCAATATCGCATTTACAGTTCCCGCTAAACCACTTAAATCTGTTTTTTTAGCTACCTCTACAGTGGTTGAAATAGCAGCAGGGAAGGGGATTTTATCCATTTTTAATAGTTGATACAAACCTATATGTAGAAGCCACCTTAACTTTGGAGGCTGCTTTTTATGAGTAATTTTTGATGTATGATCCGTCCAAAGATCAAGAAATTTTCTATACCTTATGCATCCAAAAGATAATTCCGTAATAAAAGCTATATCAAGAGGATTAAATTGATAATTTTTTAAAACCTTTTCAAGAGCATGATCAGAAAAATCACCAGAACTAACTTTTAATAAAATTTCCCAAGCTGCCTTTCTTTGTAAATATCCTATGCTCAAAATAAAATTAATTTTTTAGAGATAACTTTAATATACAAAAAATTCAAAAATTTAAACTACTTTTTCAATTGCAGAATTAAACCAAATAAAACCTAAGATAGAAATAAGTGAAAGATTAAATCCTAAAAAAAGAAAGATATTTAAAGAATGGATTCTTTCCCGAAAAAATATCTTTTTCTCTTTTTGATACTTCATTATTAAAATAAAAACTTATTCAGGATTTCAAACGGCAACCAATATTGATATGTCCTGCATCAAGCATTCTGCCTAATTTAATTGCCATGGATTCCTCCAACCTAGTGAAATTAGATTGATGGGTAGTTATCCAATCTAATTCAGAAAAAGTGATGATTCCCGTCGAATTACTTTTTAAAAAAAGTGTTCCAATTTCCATTAGATAAATCTAATTTTTTCTAAATTAACATCCGTACTTAATATTTCTTCATAACATAATATTCTTTTAATTTTTCAAGAACAATTGCAGGTTTTACTCTTAATTTATTGAATATCTCTTAAAAATTTATCGGCTGTTTTTAAGTGATTACTTAATTTTTCCTCTGACATTTTATCGAGATTTCTCGTTAACATTGCCAGACGATATTGCTTTCTAAAAAAGCTTTCATTATCTTTAATAAATTTCCAAAATAAGCCATCCCATATTTCACACCAAGGGCCACTTTTAAAATTAGACATTTTTTTTACATAATTAGAGCTTGATATATATGGTTTTGTTGAAAAGATACCTCCATCACTAAACTGACTCATTCCGTAAACATTTGGGACCATAACCCAATCATAGGAATCAATAAACATTTCCATAAACCATTTATAAACTTGATTGGGGTGAATTCTACATAGAAGCATAAAGTTACCAATAATCATTAACCTCTCAATATGGTGACAATAACCATATTTAATAATATTTTTGATAACAACGTCTACCGGCTCAATTCCTGTATTTCCTTGATAAAAAGATTTTGGAATTGGCTTATCTTCAAAATTCCAAAAATTACTATTTCGCATCTTTGTTCCGTACTTTTTATAGACGAGGCAAATAAATTCTCTCCATCCAATAATTTGACGAATAAAACCCTCTAAAGAGTTAATAGGAACATTATTATTTTTTGCAAAAAGTAATGCTTTATTTACTACTAGATCTGGGGTTAATAAGCCGCTATTTAAAAGAGGAGAAAGTAAACTGTGCCATAAAAAAGAATTTTCTTTAGAAATAGCATCCTCATAATCTCCAAATAAGAAAAATCTATGTTTAAAAAAATCATTTAACCATTCATCTGCCTCTTCAAAATTAGTTGGATATAAAAAGTTATTACTTTCTCCAATAAACTCAATATCAAAATTGGCTAATGACCTTTCTGCATTAACTACAAATTTATTTTTTTGTAATTTAGGTGTATCGGGTATGGTTATTTTTTTTGGTAATTTTTTTCTGTTCATTTCATCGAAACTCCATTTACCCCCTTCAGGTGTATCATCAGGATTAACTAATATCTTTTGGCTCTTTCTTTGATTCTCATAAAATCTCCCCATAAGAGGTTTTTTTGGATTTGATGCAAATAAATCTTTTAAATCTTCACTGCTCATAAACATAGGAGAAGGCAAAATATTTAAAGCTAAATTATTACTTACAACAAAATTATTAATCCTCTTCATTATTAAAAAATCATGAGGGTCAATGAGATTTATTTTCTGATATTTATTTTTAATAAATTCCGATAAGTAATCATCTGTAGAAACATTATTCTTGTTTTCAACATATAAAACTTTAAAGCCAGATATTTCTAAATAATTTTTATAAGCAAGCATAGATGCTCTATGAAAAACTAACTTATTTTTATGGTTAATTAATTTATGAAATTTATCATTTCCAAAAAATAATGAGTCTTCCAAAATCAAAACTTCACAATTTATTTTTAATATTGGGCTTTCTCTAAAAAGTTGATTCGGGAAAATAATTGATACTTGTTTCATCTTTGCGACTTCCTATTACTGCATCTTTTTGAACAGTAGATAACATCATCCCAACAGTTTTTCCATTTTTTACGCCACTCAAACGGCCTATTGCAAACAGGACAAGTTTTAGTAGAAAGATTTTTCAAAATTTATAATTTTCTTTTATGAGTAGATTTAAATCTAGTTGAATCTTTAAGAGCCATATGTTTTGTATTTCTTCCCGAAACTCTCTTTCTCCAGACTTTGAAAGATTTGGGTTTAAGATTTTGACGCATAATTTTTATCGCATCTTCCTCTTTTAAACCAAATTGATACTCGATAGCTTCAAAGGGTGTTCTATCTTCCCAACACATTTCTATTATTCTGTCTATATCGATACTTTTCATATTTATTGTTCACATTGTGAGGTACAAAGTTTTTCAATATCTGATCTACCTGTAATTTGAAGTCTATATTTTGCCCAATATCTGTAAACCAATCTCAATAATGGAGATAAGAGCTTAATCTTCAAGGGATAATAAACCCAACCTAAACCAACTAATTCATAAGAATATGCAAGTACATCTAGTCCCCTAATAATTTCACCATTTTCAATAATCCCATGCAGGTTTGACATAGCTTCTGAATATGAGATGTCATTAAAAAGACTTTGATCATAATCCTTACTATTAATATCTATAAATGAAATTTGGTTTAAGGTATCTCTTTTTTTAAGAAAATTTGTTTCTCTCAAACAAAGTGGACAACCACCATCGAATAAAAAGGTTAATTTATTTTTCATATTTTTATTCAAATATAGAAATTAAATAACTTTTTTGTGGAATAAAAAATTTTTTTTAGAATACAAGCTTTATAAAGCCTTAATAATTGCCAGTTCTAATTTAGTGAAATTATATTATCTTATTAATTAATAAGCCATTGATTAAGGGATACATCAATGGTTTAAAACTATTTATGATCAATCATCTAGAAGATGAACTCCTTCTCCTACGTCAGGAGTGAATTTACAATATTTTTCAAAAATAAGTCCAACACCTCTCATTTTTTCTCCTAATTCATCGTTAAATTTATTCCATTCTTCCGATTCACGATCAGGTAAATCCCACCCTTGTTTTTCTACCATACTTGTTATTACTGTATAGTCCCATTCTATGTATGCCATTGAGTTAATTTAAACTACCAAAATATTATAAACCAAAAGATTTAATAGGAAATCAATGTTTTTTGAATATAATTTAAAAGTGTGAAAAATTATAAATGTCAATTTTGCCAAGAAGATTTGAACGAATCAAAAGTGTTTTAGATTGCAGAATGAAAAACTTGACTGTTTTAGTTGAGGATGTCAATAAACCACATAATTTATCTGCAATATTAAGGACATGTGATGCGGCAGGAGTTTTCGAAGCAAATTTTATTAGCAAAACGAATGCCGTTAAGACTTTTAATAGTACTGCTCAAGGAAGTCAAAAATGGGTAAAGCTGAATAATCATGAAAACACTATCACGGCAATATCTGATTTAAAGAATAAGGGTTTTAAATTATACGGAACGACTCTCAATAGTGAATCAGTAGATTATAGAAATTTTGATTATTCTCAAAATACATGTTTTGTTTTAGGAGCAGAAAAATGGGGACTAAGTAATGAACTTATATCAATGGTTGATCAATCAATTTTTATACCTATGAGAGGTATGGTTCAATCTCTGAATGTTTCAGTTGCTGCTTCTATATTATTATTTGAAGCTGTTCGCCAAAGAAAAAATAAAGGTATATTGCCCTCTAATGGAGAAGGGTTAAATATGGATGAATATCAAAAAACACTTTTTGAATGGTGTTACCCAGAATTAGCTGCGGTGTATAAAAAATCAGCTAAAGAATATCCAAATTTGAATGATCAAGGAGAACTTGATCCTATTACACATAACTAAATTTATTCAGAATTTTGACTATCAAAAATTTCTTCAAGGTCCTCTCCTATAAAAGAAAGACCTAAAACTAAAAAAAACATTGCCAATCCTGGGAACAAAGCCGTCCACCAGATACCTGTAGGTAAAGCGGCAATAGCCAGATTTAAATCACTTCCCCACTCTGGGACATCTGCAGGAACTCCAAGGCCTAAAAATCCTAAACTTCCTAATACCAAAACAGCATCTGCAGCATTTAGGGTGAGCAGAATAGGTAAAGGTGTTATTACATTTGGGAGAATATATTTAAAAATAATTTTTTTAACATCAGCTCCTGCAACTTGAGCTGCCTCAACATAAGTTTCGGATTTAACCAATATTGTCTGATTTCTGATTAATCTAAAATATTGAGGAGAGTAAACAATACACAATGCCAAAGCCGCATTAAGGATACCCTTACCCAAGACAAAAGCCACAACAACTGAAAGCAAAATTACAGGTATTGAAAAAATAGTATCCATTATTAGTGATAAGCATTTATCAAAAAAACCACCAAAATATCCACTTATTAATCCCAATGGCAAACCCAAACTTAATGAAAAAAGAATAGATAAGAATACAACTTCTATCGCTAATGATGATCCTTGCAAAGTTCTTAAGCAAACATCTCTTCCTAATCTATCTGTGCCACAAAAATGATTAAGAGAAGGAGGGGCAAAGATATCATTGCTTAACATTGAAAATGAATAGCCAAAAAAATTATTGGCCTCTAAAAATTTCATTATTAAAACAACAAGAAGGTAAAAAAGTACAATTAGAAATCCAGCTTTTCTGATATTTGCGCCGACACGATTAAATGAGTTAATATCCAAAATCTTTTTTTAAAGATATAAATGAAATATACCCAATTCTTTTAAAAATAAATAGCTATGAGTTTTAAATTAAAAGAAATTACTGGTTTAATTTCAAGACTGCCATGAAAGCTTCTTGAGGGACTTCAACTTTACCCATTGCCTTCATCCTCTTTTTACCTTTGGCTTGTTTCTTTAAAAGTTTCTTTTTCCTAGAAATATCCCCTCCATAACATTTAGATAAAACATCTTTTCGCAAAGCACTTATGCTTTCACTTGCAATAATCCTGCTACCGATTGATGCTTGAATAGGTATTTTAAATTGTTGTTTTGGAATAAGTTCTTTTAATTTCTCAACTAAACTTCTGCCAATTCCATAAGCCTTATCTTTATGAACAATAGAAGTTAATGGATCTGCTCTTTCTGAATTTATTAGAACATCTAATCTAACAAGGTCATTTTTTCTATAGCCAATCAAATGATATTCCATTGATGCATAACCTTGAGTTCTACTTTTCATTTGATCAAAGAAATCTGTAACAACTTCTGCTAATGGAATTTCATAAATCAAGGTAACTCGATCTGTTGTTATGTATTTCATATCTATAAATACTCCCCTTCTTTCCTGACATAAACCCATTAATGTTCCATTAAATTCATTGGGAGCATAAATTTCCATTTTCACATAAGGCTCTTCTATTGATTCTCTAAGTTGTGGTTCAGGAATTGTAGAAGGATTATCAATAAAGATATGTTCCTGCTGATTTAAATTAACTTTATAAATAACTGATGGTGCCGTTACGATTAGATCCAAGTCATATTCTCTTTCTAATCTTTCTTGAACAATCTCCATATGAAGAAGTCCTAGGAATCCGCACCTAAATCCGAAGCCCATTGCGCTACTGGTTTCAGGCTCATATTTTAAAGCTGCATCAGATAATTGTAATTTTTCTAGTGATACTCTTAAATCTGGGAATTGATCAGCATCAGTCGGGAATAAGCCACAAAAAACCATAGGATTTGCTGTCTTATATCCAGGCAAAGGGTCATTGGCAGGTGAATTTAAAAGAGTAATCGTATCACCCACTCTCGCATCAGCAACTGATTTTATAGAAGCAGCTAAATAACCAACTTCTCCTGCATGTAATTCATCAACTTGCTGCTGATCAGGCGCCATTATTCCTATCTCATCTAGTTCATAATTTTTCTTACTTGCCATTAATAATATTTTTTCTCTCTTATTTAGAGCCCCAGATATCACCCTGAAATAAACAATAACTCCTCTGTACGGATCATAATAAGAATCAAAAATCAGTGCCTTTGTAGGTAGTTTAATTTCATCTTGAGGAGGAGGTACTCTTCTTACGATTGCTTCCAAAATATCTTTTATACCAACTCCAGTTTTTGCTGAACAATTTATTGCATTAGATGTATCAAGTCCAATAATTTCCTCTATTTCTTGTTTTATTTTTTCAGCATCAGCCCCTGGTAAATCAACTTTATTTAAAACAGGAATTATTTCAAGATTATTTTCTAAGGCAAGATAAACATTAGCTAAGGTTTGAGCTTCTACTCCTTGACTTGCATCAACAACAAGTAAGGCGCCTTCACAAGCTTGAAGAGATCTACTAACCTCATAAGAGAAATCAACATGCCCTGGAGTATCTATCAAGTTCAAAACATATTCTTGGGAATCGTCAGCTTTATATTTCATCCTAGCGGCCTGTAACTTAATAGTAATTCCTCTCTCTCTTTCAAGATCCATACTGTCCAAAAATTGTTCTTGCATATCCCTTTGCTGCACAGTACCAGTATCTTGAAGCAACCTATCTGCAAGGGTAGATTTACCATGGTCAATATGAGCGATTATGCAGAAATTTCTAATTTTTGAAACCGATATATCAGTCATATAGAAAGAAAAATTCTCCTCTTATTACATCTTGATTAATACTAGCTAATTAGAATTATGGATGGAAACCAAAAATGGAATTATTTCTTTTTTTAATTTCTTTTATGAAGGTACTGTAATTTGCAGAGACTGATAGTTCTGGATAAATTAAGTCATTTATTTTTTTCTGAAGATTATGCTTATCGTTTAAAAATAAAACAGATTTTTCTAGAACCTCAACCATAATTGAAACCGCAGTACTTGCTCCGGGAGAGGCTCCCAACAAAGCAGATAATGATCCATCAGATGAATTTACAATCTCAGTTCCAAATTTCAAAGAACCACCACCTTCAGTTTTTTTAATTATTTGGACTCTTTGACCAGCATTCTTTAAATACCAGTCAGAAGGATTAGCTGATGGCATCATGTTCTTTAAATTTTCTACTCTTGAGTTATGGTTCTTTAATGATTGTGATATTAGGTAATTAATTAAATCATTGTTCTTTAAACCAACGTCTAACATAGATAAAATATTATTCTTTTTAATTGAACTAAATAAGTCAAAGTATGAACTTTGTTTTAGAAATTTAGTTGTAAATCCAGCAAAAGGTCCATATAAAAGAAGTTTTTTATTATCAATCCATCTGGTGTCTAAATGAGGCACAGACATTGGTGGCGCTCCAATATCAGCTTTACCATAAACTTTTGAGTTATGTTTTTCTGTTAGATCTTTTTTCTCGCAAATAAGCCATTTCCCACTAACAGGAAATCCACCATAACTTTTTGCTTCTGGAATTTTTGATTTTTGTAAATAATTAATCGTTTTTCCACCAGCACCAAGAAAAACGTAGCCAGTTCTAATTGAAGTTTTTCTACCTTCAGAACTGATTTCTAGTTCCCATTGTTTTTTATCAATTTTCTTTAAATCTACTAATTCTGTTTTGTATCTAATTTCAACATTTTTGTTTAAGGAAACTAATGACAAATACTCTTTAGTTAAAGCCTCAAAATTAATATCAGTTCCTCTACCTATTCTAGTAGCAGCAATTTGAGTAGATGGATTTCTATCTTTTGTTATTAAAGGAGCCCATGATGAAATTTCATCAAAAGATGTAGAAAATTCCATATCGATAAATTCAGGATTTTCGGTCATTTTCTGAAATCTTTTTTTTAAAAAAGAAATATTATCCTGACCAGACACAAAGCTAATATGAGGAATAAATTTTAGAAACTTCTTAATATCAATTTTCCCTGCTTCATACAATGAGGCCCATAATGACATGGATGTTTCAAAAGAACGATTTATTGAGAGCGCTTTATCTATTTTTAGATTTCCTTTTTCATCTAAAGGGGTATAGTTTAATTCGCAATTAGCCGCATGTCCTGTACCTGCATTATTAAAAGCGCCAGTACTTTCACTTCCTGAAGCATTTAATTTTTCTATAATAAGAAATTTTATATCTGGTAAAACTTCTGAAATTAGGAGGGCTAAAGTACTACTCATTATCCCTGCTCCTACTAAGACTGCATCAAAGTAGCTATTGTCATTAGTGGGATTTTTAGATGAAGTCACAACAGAAAATTATCTTTTTTGCAATTAATCAGATTTCTTTCTAGGCTTATTATAAAGTTAATCCAAAATTATGAGTACTGAAACACTCTCGCTGACAAACGAAAATGTAGAAAAAGTCCTTGACGAGCTAAGACCTTTTTTAATTTCTGATGGAGGTAATGTAGAGATTGCAGAAATAGATGGTCCAATTGTCAAAGTCAGACTTCAAGGAGCATGTGGTAGTTGCCCAAGTAGCACTATGACTCTCAAAATGGGTATTGAAAGAAAGTTAAAAGAAATGATTCCCGAAATAAGCGAAGTTGTCCAGGTTTTATAAAAATTTTTAAATGAAATATATATTATTTAGTTTTTAATTCCTTCAACAAAGATGATTCCATATCAAGGCAATTAATTGGAAGTCCTTGACCAATAGCGATTAAAAGAGGTGCAAGAATTCCTAAAGTAAAAACTAAATTTGATTGGCTTACATCATATTTACTTAAAGTAAAAGTTATCAAATAAATAATTGAAAAATAAGCATGTAGTGAAAAAAATTCTTTTGGCTTTAACACTGGCCACCTTAAAGTATTTCCCAAGAAATATAAAAAACCTGTCATAAATAATTAAATGAAGATTAAACCAAATATAAACATAAACCTTTTTAGAGACTATTTATAGAAAAATTTACCTAAGATAATAATTAAAAAAACATTAAATCTTCGTTTCTATTTGTAAAAGCTAGACATGGAGTTAAAAATACGCTTATAATAATTTGGTAGCAATCGCTACTTTTTCGTTCACCCTCTTTTGAGGGCGCAGTTCGAGTCATACCATGGAACGGGGGATGGCCGTGTTGTCACATCGAAACATGACTACTTTAACTTACAGAGGTAAAAACTACGTTCAAAACAAAGAAGCTGCTAAAAAGCAACTTGTTGAACTTACCTACAGAAGAAACGTATACACCAATAGAATGGATGACGCTTCTTCAAGTAATGAAAAAGCAGAATTAAATTACAGAGGTGTTAATTACACTAAATAATTTAATTAAACAAATTAAAAGCCCCATTTCAGGGGCTTTTTTTTTGGGCTATATTTATCGAGAGTCCTTTAAAAAATATGTCTGAAAGTTGCTGTAATACAACCACATCTAATAAAGCATCTAATCAATTCGATCATAAAGATGCGATTCAAGAAAGATATGGTTCAGCCGCACTAGAAAAAGAAAGTTGTCTTTGTACACCAGTTGGGTTTAATCCTGTTTTACTTGAAGCAATTCCTCAAGAGGTTATAGAAAGAGACTATGGATGTGGGGATCCAACAAAATATGTTCAAAAAAATGATATAGTCTTAGATCTTGGAAGTGGTAGCGGCAAAAATGCTTTTATTTGTGCCCAAATTGTTGGGAAAGAAGGGAAAGTTATTGGAGTTGATCAGAATCCTGATATGCTTTCTTTATCTAGATCAGCCTCTAAAGAAGTTACAAAAAATATAGGTTTCAACAATACAGAATTTCTAGAAGGTTCAATTGAAAAACTTGATGAATTAGATAAAGATTTAAGTCCATTAATCGCTGACAAATCAGTTGATATTATCTTAAGTAATTGCGTTTTAAACTTGGTAAGTCCAGAATCTAGAATTAACCTTCTAAGAAATATAAAAAGAGTTTTAAACGATAATGGAAGAATTGCAATAAGCGATATTGTCTCTAACAAAAAAGTTCCTTTAAGATTGCAAAATGATCATGATCTATGGACAGGATGTATTAGTGGAGCATGGTATGAACCAGACTTTATAAGTGACTTTAAAGAACTAGGATTTAAAAATTTAGAATTTGCAGAAAGGAGTGCTGAACCTTGGAAAGTAATTGAGGATATAGAATTTAGAACAGTAACTTTAGTGGGCAATATTTAAAAAATTCAAGAGTTTAATAATATAACTTAAATTTCCATGAGAAATAATCTAAGAGATCAAATACCAGCATTAAAAAATAAGTATTATTTCAACTACGGCGGTCAAGGACCATTACCAAAATCTTCTCTAGAAGCAATAGTTAAAACTTGGGAAATTATCCAAGATTTAGGACCATTTACTAATGATATGTGGCCTTTTATTTATAAAGAAATATTGACCACAAAAAGAATCATTGCACAAAAATTAGGTGTCAATTCAAAGAATGTAGCTCTTACCGAAAACATCTCTTCTGGTATGATTTTGCCCTTCTGGGGAATAAAAGTAAAAGAGGGAGAAGAGTTGTTAATAAGTGACTGTGAACATCCTGGAGTAGTGGCTGCAAGTCGTGAATTTTGCAGGAGAAATAAATTAATATTCAAAATTTTGCCAATCCAAAAAATTAAAAATCTAAACGACGAAAATATAATTTTAGAGATTTTGAAAAATATAAATAGAAAGACTAAGATCCTAATTATTTCTCATATCTTATGGAACTTTGGATATAAAATCCCTTTAAAAAAAATTTCTATCAAATTAAAAAATAATCGAGAAGACTCTTATTTACTTGTTGATGGTGCTCAAACCTTTGGTCACATAAATATTGAAAAAGAAGTTTTTTATTCCGATTTATATTCAATAACTTCTCATAAATGGGCATGTGGACCAGAAGGACTTGGAGCCATTTATGTCTCAGATAGATTTATTCATGAAACAGATCCAACAATAATTGGTTGGAAATCATTAAAAAAAGAACAAGGTATTTATGAGCCTTCAGATAATCTTTTTCATGATGATGCAAGGAAATTTGAAATAGCTACCTCTTGTATTCCTTTACTTGCTGGGCTTCGGAATTCTTTAGATCTTTTGGATAAAGACTGCCATGAAAAAGAAAAAAACAAAAATATCAAAAAATTAAGTGGAAAACTTTGGGATGAATTAAATCAATCAAAGGGTGTTGAATTAGTTTTAGAAAAAAAATATTTAAATGGGATTGTTAGTTTTAATATCGAAAATATTAAAGATAAGGATAAATTTGTAAAGAAACTTGGAGAAAAGAAAATTTGGATTAGAGTTTTAGAAGATCCAAAATGGTTTAGAGCATGCGTACATCAAATGACTACAGAAGCTGAGATTAATTTACTTTCTGAAGAAATTAAAAAATTACTTACTTAATTGCTGAATCAAGTAAATATCTTTTGCATTAGGATATTTTTGCTGAAAAACCTTTATGGCATGATCAGGAGAGATCGCTAAAAGATTAACCTTTATTCTATATTTTTCATCTACCAAACCTGATATGAGGAAGTTTTTCATTTTTAAGCTTTTAATAAAACAAATTTTTGATCATTAATAAATAACTATTCAAAACCTAGAATTATATGATGTCTGGATAATTTTTCTTTAAAAGATCTAACATTTTTTGTTGAATTATGTTTTCAGATATCCTTTCTGATTTGCGATCCGGAATTAAATAAGATTTTTTTATCGCAATTTTCCAGAACTTCTTTTGAAGAATTAAATCTGTTTCTGGAGTTTCTTTTTCTAAATCCTGTTTAATTAGATTCTCACCAATTTGTTCAATTGTTTTTTCATATTCAATTAATTCATTACTTAAAAGATTTTTAAAAATGCCATTTTCATAATTTTTTAATTTCACTTTTTGCCATTGCTTATGAAGCTTCTTATCTTCAATTCTTAATTCACAAATTTTTTCTATAAAGCGATCTATATTTAATTCATTCTCCAATTCAAGGGAAAGATTATCTAATGATTTTTCTAAAATAAACTTCGCCAATGTTGAATCAGAATTTAAAGTTGATAAATCTGAAAGTGAACTTTCTAAAAATTTGAATTTCCCTTTCTTAGACCAATAATTCCTGATTTTTTCAATCTTTTCTTGATAATCAATATTTAATCTAAGATTTAATTGTTTTTTTCGACGAGGATTAAATTTAACTACATACATTTTATCCACTGGTTTTAATTCACCCCTCCTTTCAAGAAGATCTCTTATAAAATCCATTTTCAAGCCAAAACTTATTGCTAATTGTTTTATGCTGTCACCTTCTTTATATCTAGTAATGATCCTAGAATCTCTATCATGTTTAAGACTTGATTCCCCCCAGCGGTCTTCGGGCCAACCATCACTAATTCTTTTATACAAAACGGCTCTATTTAAATTTAAAGTTTTAGCAAGATCAGCTATAGATTTAAATTCTTTTCCTAAATAAGTAATAGGTAAAGATTTTGAAGTTTTACCCCATTCTTCCTCTGGTAAACCTCTCTTTAATCTTTCAGCTAATACTTTTGGTGATACTGATAAATATTTGGCAAGACTCTTAATAGTAGGAAAACTTTTATTTTGATATCGAATATGAGTTAATCCTCCATCACTTGTGCCGATTGCTTCATGGAGCATTTTAAGCTCATTATTTGCATTTAATAATTTAGCCACATCAACAAGCTTTTTTAAATAAACAGAATCTCCTTCATCAATAGCAGCTAAAACCCTTGAATTGAAATTTTCTTTTGAAAAAGACATTCACCTAAAAAACAATCTATAAAAAATACTACCTAAGTATACTATAGGCAGAAAAGGATTCAATATGTTTATTTAAACAAGTTTAGGAGAATCAATATATTTTAATATTTTTTTGTTGACAGCCCCTTGTACACTAGGTAGTATTATTCTTACGTATCTCTTATGAAAAAATGTCTAATGGTTTTTTATTAGCTGAAGTAACTGAACAAGCTCCAGAAAAAGTCTTGATTAATGGAGAAATAGCAGTTGAAGTGCCAATTAAGATAGTTGATAATGGCCGTGCAACCACTGCTATTGCACTACGAAGAAAGTTTTTCCCAGGATTATTTTTGATGAAGGGACTTTTCGAAGGTTTAAAAATAACAGTCGTCTATTGCACTGGCAATGAAGATGATCCTTTAGGCTCTTTCGAGATTACTGAATGGTCTCACCAAAATGATGAATTTAAAGCAAGACTGCAGAATCGTTTATTATGCATGACATCAGAGGGCTGTCTAGATCATATTGATTGGAAAGATTCTGACCCTAATAAGTTAATGGGTAATTCTGTGAGAGGAATTTTAGAAAGAATTTATAATAGTTCTGAATTTGGAGATTATGATCATGAAGGGTTAGACCAAGATATAATTAAGAAGAATATTCAAGATAAAGAATTCAATAAAGCTAACTTACTGAAAAAAGTTTCATTCAGAGGTGTAACTTATTCAATCAAAGAATTAGCTAAACATTTGGGTATAAAACCATTAATATTATGTTCCCGAATCTCCAAAGGATGGCCTGAAAATAGATGGGATCAAAAAAATAATAAGCTTACTCATTATTTTTATAAAGGGAAGCGCTTTGAATCAATCTCAGCTTTGGCAGATTATTTAGGTATCAGGCCAGCAATGTTGAGAAATCAAATTAATAAAGGGTTACCTCCATCTAAATGGGGCAAACCAACATTAAAACATGAAATTATTTATCAAGGGCAAAGTTATCCATCTATTTCAGCTTTGGCTGAAGCTTTAGGGGTCAACCCTCAAACTTTAAGAGGTCGAATAAAAAGAGGTTGGCCTCAGAGTCAATGGGGCAAAGAAACAATTATTAGATTTAATATAGAGGAGAAAAAAATATCTGATACTAATACAGATAACAATGATGAAATTAACGCAGAGGATATTCCTTTTTAGATAAAACTATTTTTGAAAATATTATGGCAACTTTCAAACCAGATAAAGAAGAGATTACTTTTCTTGAGGGATCAAAAGTCCAAAAACAAATCGATATGGTCAAAGAAAAGGACCTAGAAAATTTATTAAATTTTCATAAGGATTTTCTAGGAGAAAATGGCAATAGACTCATGGAAAAAATTATAAAAGAAACTGGAATTAAACTACTCTCTGAGGAGGAAATTGAAGAGTTAATTAAACTAATTAAAGATATTGATTTAGAAACATTAGATGCAACCCCTTTATTGTCGATAATTCACTCTGGGAGAGGCAAATTAGATGGAATCGCTGCTGCAATTTTATTAAAATCAAAAGCGGAAAAAAGTAAAGAGATAATTTTAAAGTTGAGAAAATTATTGAATAAGACAAAAAAAGATAAAAATAATAATAAAACAAAAACGAACACTAGCGAAGGGACAGGAATTAATGAATCCCCACAATTAACAAACGAATCGTTAAATAAATTTATACAAAAATTTCAAAAGATCGTTTCTAATCCTGAAGAACTTGAAAAAGAATTTGGACCAAAAATTTTAAATGATGATTCATCAGAATCCAAAACTAAACATAATAAAAATAAGAAGGCAAAAAGTTCTGAAAAGGAAAATAATTCAGAAATAAAACTCCCAGAACTTGGCTTGAAGGGTGTTTTCCAAATTTTAGATTTTGTAAATGATTTAGGTAATTTATCTTTAGACGATAGGTTAAGTATTGAATTTATATTTGAATTTAGCAGGCAAAAAATATGGAATTTAATTTTTGAGAAAGAAGAAGAGATTATTAATCTTCTCAAAAAAGAGATGAATGTAAAGCAGGGAATCACTAAGAAACAAATAATCCAAATAATAGATGAATATAAAATCGTAAAAAATTTAAAGTTACCAGAAAGTTATAACCCAATCTGGAAAAATAAAGAGGGAATTACTATACCAACTCACAGAATACCTTTCTTAATGCAAAGGTATGAAATGTGGCAAATGACTAAAAATTTATCAAGACTAAATACTTCAGATGCCGGAGTGGGGAAATCATTGACTGCTGCAATTGCTTCACAAAAAAATAATTCTAGGGTGACGCTTGTTTTCTGTCCATTAGTTGTTATCGATGATGTCTGGGAATACACCTTTGAACAAGCCTTCCCAGAAATTGAAATTAAAAAACGTACCTGGAGTCCAGAATGGGATTCAAAGAATAGCCGAAAAGTTTTAATAAATAATTATGACCTTTTGAGATCAGATCCTCATGTTCAAAAAAAAATAATAAATTTTGCTAAAGAAAATGAAGTTGATTTCGTAATTTTAGATGAAGTACACAAATTAAAACAAAGAGGTTTAACTGAAATCATTACCGATAAGAAACAACTAAAAGAGGATGAAGATATAAGTGCTAGAAGAATTGAAGCTCAAAAATTACTTTCTTTTTTAAGAACAAAGAATCCAAAAGTAAAAATTTATGGAATGACTGCATCACCATCACACAATGATCTTAGTGAGCCAATTTCTCTACTTTCATTAATTGAACCCACAAGAGATTTATCGCATTTAAAACATGACACTAATATTGCTAATGCTTTAAAAATTCATCAAGAGTTAGTTATGCATTCCACTAGATGGAAACAATCAGAAGAAAATAAACCTTACAAATGTAAAAGAGAAACAATAAAAATTAATAACACTTTAAAATTTAATGACTTAATCGAAAACAAAAGTTTTAGAGCGATAGTTCAAGAACAACACTCTTTAGATTGTAAAATAAAAGAATTAGCAAAGATACTCTCAGATGATAAGCAGACTATAATTTTTGTTCATCATGTCGACGGAATAGTAAAGAATATTATAAAGGAACTTAGAAAATTAGAATTTTCAATTGGTGCATATTATGGCTCAGATAAATCTGGGAAAGACTTATTTTTGAGAAATGATATACAAATTCTTGTGGCTTCAATGAGCGCTATTGGTACTGGATTTGATGGCCTTCAAGATAATTGTTCTAAAGCAATATTTTTTGCTCAACCTTGGACTTATGAAATACGCAAACAATGTGAAGCAAGATTAGCAAGAACTGGGCAAACTTCGGATTGCATTTTTCTAACCTTGGAAGCATATTATGAAGTTAACAATCCAAAGTTGAAATTACATGAAAGAATCTGGTCTTGGGATAAAGAGATTTCTAATCACATAGAGAAAAAAAGAAATATCTCCAACCTAGTTGTTGATGGCGAAATTGAAAATCTTAATAAAGTAGACCTAGAAACAAGAGCAAATGAAGCGAGATTACAATGGATAGAGAGGCTTGAAGAGATAGGGGGAATAACTTATCAAAAAAGACAGATTACAATACCAATAATTTTTAAAGATGAGAAAGAAAAGGAAAAAAGATTAGGAAAATATGGGGGAGAATTAAGTTCTATGAATAGGCTATGGAATACATCTTTAGGTAAAACAAATTTTGAGAGGGTGCAAGCTAATCCAGAAGAATTTGAAACCTACCATACTCTTTATCATGAAGCAGAAAATGATTGGCCGTACAAGCCTATAGATAAAGTCATTGAGCAAATGAAGGATATGGAAGGATGTATAATTGCAGATTTTGGTTGTGGTACTGGGAGACTAATGGAAGCATTAGGTGATGAATATAAAGTTTTAAGTTTTGATGTAATTGGAGTAAATGAAAAAATAATTGAGTGTAATATTGCTGATCAAATTCCATTAGGTAAAAACTCAGTTGATATTGGTGTTTTTTGTCTCTCATTAATGGGAAAAGATTGGCCTCAAATGATACATTCATCGAGAAGAGTTCTTAAACCAACGGGACAAATATTAATTTGGGCCACAAAGAAACAAATTTCTCTAGATGAAATAGAAGAAGTTGTAAATAATGCTGGTTTTAAAGACATCAAAATTGATTCCTCAGATAGTCTTGGCCCTTTCTTCAAGGTTTCAGCATTAGTTAATCCAAGATTAAATAACACAGCATGTAAGAATGGATAACAGATTAAAATATAAAGGAAAAGTATTTGATTCAATTGCAAGCTTAGCTGCTTATTTAGAAATTAATAGAGCCACATTAAGAGATAGAATCAAGAACAAATGGCCTGAAGAGAATTGGGGTTTAAAGGCAGGTAAGGTCAGGAGTATTGAATATGATGGGAAAATTTATAGTTCCATAAATCATCTGGCAAGGCATTTAGGAATTAATGGGAAAATGCTTAGCGAACGTATAAGGAACAATTGGCCTAAAGCAAGATGGAAAGAGAAGAAAAAACAAAGCACAGAAATTTTTTATAACGGAATTAAATACAGTAATCACAAAGTTCTTGCAAATGAATTAGGGATTAAGCCGCAAACCCTTTATGACAGAATCTTCAAAAAATGGCCTCAAGAAAGGTGGGGAGAAAGAGATAATCGCATTATTGAATATAAAGGAAAGGTATATTCATCAATAAATAAGTTATCTGAAAAACTAGAACTTCCTTTGGAAATAATTCAAGGCCGAAGAGATAGAGGATGGCCCCAAGAAAGGTGGGGCGAAAGAAAACACTCATATGAAATTAAATATCAAAGCAAGACCTTTTCTTCAATAAAGGAACTTTCTATTTATTTGGGCATTACTGTAAATGTATTAAGAAATAGAATTAAAAAAAAATTGCCAGAAGAGATGTGGGGTGAACCAGAAATTTCTTATCAAGTTAAATATCAAGGAAAACAATATGATTCAATTTCAAAGCTTTCTGAACATTTAAATATTAATGAGAGAACTCTTTCACAAAGAATAAGAAATAACTGGCCTGAAGAAAGGTGGAATGAACCAATCATTAAAACAAGTGAAAGAAATAGAATTATTAATTATGAGAATAAGCTATACAACCTCAAAGAACTAGCAACTTATTTAAATGTTAATCAGGGGACATTAAGAAGAAGAATTCAACTTGGTTGGGCTCAAGAATATTGGGGAGAGAAAACTAAATCAACAAAAATTAATTACAAAGGAGAAACCTACAAATCAATAAACGATTTACTTTCTCATTTAAAAATACTTAAAAAATCTGAGAGTATTAGATGGCATCGAAGGCAGGGCCTTTCTCTTGAACAAGCAATTAATAAAGCCGTGGATGAGTCAAATATTTATGAAATTGAATATGATGGAAAGTATTTTGAGTCTCAAAGACAGCTTGCAGATTATCTTGGTATAAGACGTGAAACACTCTCAAAAAGAATTCGATTAGGTTGGGCTCAAGAATATTGGGGCGAACCAATTAACAACGCAAAAGTATCTACCGGATATTATTGGAAAAACGTACCAAATGATTTAAAAGAGCTCTCTAAAAAACTCTCTATAGTTTTAAATATCACACAAGTAGAAGCTTACCAATTACTTTTAAGGGAGATAGGAAATGCCCTTTAAAGGCAAACCAATTGAATACAAAGGGCAATTATTTTCATCAATAAGTAAACTTGCCAAATTGTTGAAAGTGAAACGTAGTACATTGCACTCGAGAATAAAGAAAGGATTGCCTCAAGAAGAATGGGGCACTAGATCTAAGCCAACGCATATTTTCTATAAAGGGGAAAAATATTATTCGAAATCTAAACTTGCAAAAAAGAGAGGAATAGATCCGAATATTCTTAATAAAAATATCAGAGAGGGCTTACCAGAGAGAAGATGGGAGGAAACCAATAATTCCTATGAAATTACTTATTTTGGAAAACAATTTAGATCAATAGAGAAACTATCATTATTTATTGGCATCAAAGCCTCAACCCTTAGATTAAGGATTAGGAAAGGATGGCCCCAAAAAAGATGGGCGGAGAAAAGTAACCCTTACGAAATTATTTATTTTGGCAAAATATATCCATCAAGAGCTAAGCTAGCAGAATTTTTAAAGATTGATAAAGCAACTTTAAACTTCAGAATAAATAGCGGTCTTCCTCAGGAAAAGTGGGTAACAGGTAATGATAAAAATCACATCCCATATAAGAATCAGGTTTTCGAATCGATTAGTCACCTAGCAAGATATCTAAAAATAGGAAGAGCAACTTTAAAAAATAGAATTGATAGAGGTTTACCTGAAGAAAAATGGGGAGAACCTGAAAATGATGCAAGAGTATCCACTGGATATTCATGGGATAAAGTGCCAGAGAAACTAAAAATAATCTCTAAAAAATTGGCAACTATATTAAATATCGACGTAATAAAGGCCTACCAACTTTTATTAAAGGAAATTGGGAATGAAATCTAAGATGAAAAATCCTTACAGTATTGATTATTTAGGCAAAACTTATCCTTCTAAAAAAGCTTTAGCAAACCATCTTGGAATTGGAATTTCTGTATTACAACGGAGAATTAAAAAAGGATTACCTCAAGAAAATTGGGGAGAAAAGAAACAAAGTCATGAAATCATTTATAAGGGTAAATCTTATCAATCACAATCAAAGCTAGCCTCCTTTCTTGGTATAACTACTAAATGCCTGAATCGAAGAATTAAGAGAGGTGTACCAGAAGATAAATGGGGAGAAAAAAATCTATATGGAATAACATTTGAAGATAAATATTTTGAATCAAAAGCTGAATTAGCTAGATATTTAAATATCGATGAGGCAGTACTCTATGCCCGCATGAAAGCTAAAAAACCCAAATCAGAATGGGGATTAAATAATTTGCAAAATAAAGAAATTTATTATTTAGGGCAATATTTTCCATCATTAACAAAACTCGCAAAGTTTTTAAATATAACTGTTGGGTTACTTCAATCAAGAATGAAACAGAATATTCCCCAGGAGAAATGGGGAGAAAAAGAAAATATTAATAATAAAGAGATTTTATATTTCGGGGACACATATAAATCGATAAATAATTTAGCTAATTTCATAGGAATATCTTCGAATTTACTCTCACGAAGAATTAAAAAAGGTTGGCCACAAGAAAGATGGAGTGAAGGATCAAACCACTACGAAATTATTTATAAAGGCCAAAAATTTATATCAAAAAAAGCATTGGCTGAACATCTAGGAATCCCTTTAACAACTCTTATAGGAAGAATAAGTAAAGGTTTACCTCAAGAAGATTGGGGTGAAGAAAAAATAAGTTATGAGATCACATACAAAGGAATTAGATATGCCTCTATAAATCAACTAGCAAGATTATTTAATATGGATGCGGGCTTATTAGCGTTAAGAATCAAGAAAGGTTGGCCTGAGGAAAAGTGGGGCGAACCAATAAATAATGCTTCAATCAAAATGGGATATAGGTGGAATGACATTCCTAATGAAATTAAAATTATTTCTAAAAAACTATCTGTGGCTATGAACATTTCTCCTCTTGATGCATATCGTTTATTAATCAAAGAGATAGGAAAAGAAATGTGATGCAAAAGCTAATTAAGAATGGGTCAATTTTTTTATTTATATTTATTTTTTTGTTCTTAATAAATAGATACAGAAATTATTCACTATCACTAATGCCAAAAGAATATAAATTGGTAAAAAAAATATTTGATAAATTCTCTTTAAATAATGACTTAGGTAATAGACCTGTCTCAATAATCATAAGAGCTGGAGAAGATATGCACTATCTCATGGTAGATACGGGAATATGTAAGGATAAAAAAAATATTTGCTTTTACTTTGAAAATCTTGATCCTTTTAAAAAATATAGAGGTTATAGATCTAGAGATGTTAATTATGCAATTAAGCAATCTTATTTACATGGACATGCGAATGCTAGTGCCTATCCAACAGGAACAATTCTCATAAATAGATCAACATTTAGAGTTCTAGAAGGTAAAGAAAATTTTATTGCTGCAGCTATTGCTCATGAAATGTTCCATATAATTCAATTTGCGCCATTTGAGGCATCATTTAAAGCTTTAAAATCATGGCAAGATAATCCTAATAAAACTGATGAAGCGATAAATGAAGTTTTTCTCAATGAAAAACAAATAATTGAATCTGAAGCAGATTTAGGTGGAGCATTGATCCTTCTTCAAGCTGACTACCCAAAAGATACTTTTCTCAAGGCAATGGAATACTTTTACAAACAATATGGAATAATTCATACCAAAGGTCAATCAAAAAGACACCCGGATTATATTACTCGTATTAATTTAATAAGAGCTTTTATGAATGATGCATCCTTTATTAAAAAGGAACTAAAAAATAATTCATCACCTTTAACTTGGCGATATAACAGACGAGAAAATTGGCTTAAATTTTATCCAAGTAAAAATTAAAATAACAAAAATTAGAACCTCATTTAATTAATTTAAAAAAAATATATCCCCAAATTTAGAAACTTTCAGAAATTATAAAATTACCAGGGGATTTCAGAACTATCCCATGCAACAAATTTTCCAGAAGATTCTGGTGATTGATTTTTAATAATATTGATCAAGAATTGGGAGGATTTTTCTTTACTAAATAATTTATGTTCTGGAACAAATTTATGAAAAGGTCTAGATAAATCAGTATCTACTGTTCCTGGATGAAGCAATGTGATAGCAGCCTTTGGGAAACGTCTAGCCCATTCAATACTTAAAGATTTAAAAAACTGATTTTGCGCAGATTTTGCAGCTCTATATGAATACCAACCTCCAGTTTGATTATCTCCAATGCTACCAACTCTTGCACTTATACTTGCAAAATTAAAATCGCAATCTTTTGGTATAAATTCTTCAATCGCTTTAGCTAATAAAATAGGAGAAAAGGCATTTATTGAAAAACTTTCCATCATATTCTTTTTATCAAGATGTTGTAATCTTTTTTCCGGTTGAAGAGAACCACCATGAAGTCTACCTGTAGCATTAACAACTAGCCTTAATTTTGAAGGATGATTTGATATTTTATTTTTCAACTGCAAAAGGGATTGAGAATCCTCTATATCTAATTCCCAAAAAGGATTAAATTCACTTTTTCTTCCACACAAAACAACATCTAAATCTTTTTCACTTTCATTCAGATCTTTAGCTAGTTGTGTTCCAATTCCACCTGCGCCTACAACTAAGGCTAAGCCTTTCATTTTATTAAAAATAACTCCATTGATTCTAAGAAACTTTTCTTGTGATTTGCGTAAAAATCTTTCTTATTTAATTAGGAAATTTTATTGAGATTTATTTTTTTCTTTTAATAATTTATAAGCTATTTTTCTATCATCAAAATTAATAACTTTATCATTGAGAATTTGGTAGTCTTCATGTCCTTTTCCTGCAATTAAAATAATATCTTTTTTATTGGCAAATTTAATAGATTCATTTATTGCTTTAAATCTATCAATTTCAATTGTTATTTTTTCTCTTTTTTTTATACCCATCAAAATATCATTCACTATCTTTTGGGGTTCTTCTGATCTTGGATTATCTGAAGTTATAAAAAGTTGATCAGACAACTCTTCAGCTATTGATCCCATCAAAGGCCTTTTACTACGATCACGATCTCCGCCACAGCCAAAAACAGTTATTAGTTTCCCTTCACAAAGTTTTTTAATTGATTGCAAAACTTTTTTTAATCCATCAGGTGTATGGGCATAATCAACAATTACTGTTGGAAGAGATCTTGAAACTTCACTATCATCAATCTGTATTTTCTCCATTCTCCCAGGAGCACCAGGGAAAGATTGTATTAGCTTTGATAAATCTTTTAAAGAAAAATTCAGTTTATACAAAATTGTTATTGCTTGAATCGCATTCATTAAATTAAATTCACCAACAAGTGGAACAAACAGTTGAATTTTTTCCCTAGGTGTATGAAAAATACAAGTGGAACCACTTTCAGTAAATTTTTTATCTGTTACGAAAAAAAAATCATCATTTTCAAATGCACTTTCAGTAATCTTTGTAGACACTAATGAAGATCTTTTTTCAAGATCAGACGATAATTTAGATATCCAATGGTCATCGTGATTTAATACAGAAATTCCATCCTTTTCTCTTAAATAAGGTGGGAAAAACAATTTTCTTTTTGTTTGAAAATAAGATTCCATATCTGAGTGATAATCAAGATGATCTTGAGTTAAATTAGTAAAAATAGCCGCCTCAAATTCACATCCTGATATCCTCTTTTGAGCAATAGAATGAGAACTTACCTCTAATATCGCGAATTCAGATTCAGCCTCAACAGCAGAATTTAATTTCTTTTGAAGTTTATCGGCGAAATCAGTTGTATGAGAAGCCACTTCTGAGAAGCCAGGCCATCTATTAAACAAGGTCCCAAATAATGCAGTCTTTTTCCCTAATTTTTTTAAAAGATATTCCAATAAGAAAGTAATTGTCGTTTTTCCATTAGTACCAGTAACACCAATAAGTTTAAGTTTTCTTGAAGGCCTATTCCAAAACTCAGCGACAATTTGACCAAAAATATAATCTAAATTATCCTCAATAACCAAAATCCTTTCTCGATCAATAGATCCAATTCTCTCTTTTGCAGCAGGCCCAATAATGGCAGCCTCCGCGCCATTTTCAATTGCCTCAATACAAAATTTTCCTCCATCAACATTTAAACCAGGCATTCCTAAAAATAAAGTTCCTTTTTGTACTTCTTTAGAGTTAAAAGAAATATTATTGATTTCTTGATCGATAAGATTTGATGAAGGAATAATTCCTACTAAATCTAAAAGTTTATGTAATTTTATAGATCTCATATAAAAAAAATTATTTCTCCAGAATGGTACTAATATTTTTTTTGAACCAATTCTTTAATTGATCATCTTTTAATCTTGGAGAAATGCGAGGCAATTCTATGATGTCCTCAGACCTAATTCTTTCAATAGCAATAACAGGTACTTCATAATCATATTTTTTATATTTATCTTTATATAAATCGACCCTATCAATATCAATTTCTTTAAGCTCTTCTAGATTAGGGAATAACTCATTAAGATTTATTTTTGCCAGCTTGTTTTTTAATGAATCACAAAGGCAACATCCCTGCCTAACAAAAATAAATATTTTCATTCATTTAGTCAGGCACAGGGTCACATCCACAGGGTGTTAAAGGATGACATCTGCTTAATCTTTTTAAAGTTAACCACCCTCCTTTCCAAGGACCATGTCTAGTAATTGCCTCATATCCATAAGAGCTGCAACTTGGAATAAATCTGCATCTTGGTCCAAAAAAAGGAGAAAACCACTTTTGATAAAACGAAATCATAAAAAGAAGTATAGAAGTAATTGATTTATTAATAGTTTTGAACACTTTAATGATGTAAAATAATATTTCCAGTAGTAATTAGTTTAATTGAATTTAATCAATTATCCAATTTATTGCAAATTTCTATTTAATTTAAAATTATGTCAAGATACCGCGGCCCCAGATTAAGGGTTACGCGTCGCTTGGGAGAACTACCAGGTCTCACCAGGAAAGCTTCAAAGAAGTCTAATCCTCCAGGTCAGCACGGCCAAGCCCGTCGCAAGCGATCAGAATATGCAATTCGTCTAGAAGAAAAGCAGAAACTTAGGTTTAATTATGGAGTTTCTGAAAAACAACTAGTTCGTTATGTAAAAAAAGCTAGAGCTCAAGAAGGATCTACAGGAACTAACCTACTAAGACTTTTGGAAAACAGACTTGATAATGTTTGTTTTAGATTAGGTTTTGGAGGTACCATTCCAGGCTCAAGACAATTAGTAAATCATGGCCATGTAACCGTTAATGGAAAGGTCCTTGATATTGCTGGTTATCAATGCAAATCAGGCGATGTAATCGGAATTAAAGAAAACAAAGCAAGCAAAAAACTTGTCGAAGGTAATATAGAATTCCCTGGCTTAGCAAATGTTCCACCCCATCTTGATTTAGACAAACCTAAATTAACGGGAAAAATAAATGGGAAATGCGATAGAGAGTGGGTGGCTCTTGAAATAAACGAACTACTAGTTGTTGAATATTATTCAAGAAAAGTTTAATACTACTTTTCTTTGGATTATTAAATCTCTCTTTTCAAAAATGAGAGATTTAATTTAATTCTTATTTTTAAAAATAATGGGAAATAAGGAAAATAATATCAAAAAGCCAGGTTTTAAGACCCTATCTATTCACCATGGGGAAACATTTGCTGAAGAAACTGGATGCGTTATGCCTCCTATTTTTTCTACATCCACTTTTAAACATGGAAATAAAGATAATTTCGACTACACCAGATCAGGCAATCCAAACTTTAGAATTCTAGAAAGCGTCCTTAAATCAATAGAAGATTCTAAATACTGTACAGTTTTTGGATCTGGAATTAGCGCGGTAACTGCAATTTCATCAACACTAAAATCAGGTGACAAGATACTCTGCGAATCAAATCTCTATGGTTGTACAGTGAGGATGTTCGAAAAAGTTTTCAAGAAATTTGGGCTAGAAGTTTTATACACAGATTTTACAAACGAAAATAATATCAAAAAGATTTCATACTTCGAGCCAACCTTGATATGGCTAGAAAGTCCAACTAATCCACTTTTGAAGGTACTTGATATTAAGGCGATTTGTGATGAAGCGAATAAACTACAAATCCCAGTAGTAGTAGACAACACCTTTTCAACGGCACTTATTCAAAAACCATTGGACCTTGGTGCAACACTATCACTCGTAAGCACAACAAAATTCATTAATGGACATAGTGATGCACTTGGTGGAGCAGTACTTACAAATAATGAGGTATGGAATAGTAAGATGCTTTTCTCTCAAAAAGCTCTAGGGCTTCAACCATCTCCTTTTGATAGTTGGCTCATTACAAGAGGAGTAAAAACTCTTCCTTTAAGAATCGAACAACAAACGCAAAGTGCAAAATTAATTTCTGAAGAATTAGACAATCATAAAATAATTAGTAAAGTAATTTATCCTTTTAATCAAAAACATCCGCAATTTAATTTAGCAAAATCGCAAATGCGATCTGGAGGTTCGATGATCACCATAAAATTAAATTTAAATAAAGAAGATACTTTTAAATTTTGCAAATCTCTCAAATATTTCTCGCTAGCAGAAAGCCTTGGAGGAGTTGAAAGTTTAATTTGTCACCCCGCAACAATGACTCATGCTTCTGTTGATGATGAAACAAAAAATCTTTTAGGGATAAATGATGCTCTTATCAGATTATCGATTGGATGTGAAGAAACAAACGATTTAATCTCAGACATATTATTTGCTTTAAATAAATTCTGAAAATTGAGAGATTTACTTAAAAACCCTATATGGAAAAATTTAGAGTTGGGATATTCTATTCCTGATAGTATTCATGCTGTTTCTGTAGCATTACCAACTTGGAATGATGTAATAAATTACGAGGAAAAAAATCAAGCATGCATGAATTTATTGAAGTCCATTTACCCAAGATTCGGGCTAAACCCCATAGTGAAAAGATTATGTGAAAAAGTAAAAAAGGAAAATTATTACAACAATAAAAGTATCTGGCCATATCCGAATGAAAGCATAGCTTTTAAAGCTAAAAAATACATTGATAGAAATACTTCTGAACAATTCTCATTAATTGAAAGAAGAGATAATCTAGCTTTCTTAATAACTGAAAAAGAAGGCAGTATTTATGCAAAATCTTTTTGGCAACATACTGGTCTTGGCATATCTTCAAGGGCTGCTGCTATAGAACTAGGTCTTGAAGATTGCCCTCCAAAATCTTACGTAAATGAATGTTCTCAAAGAATAAAAAATAGAATTTCTAAATCTACAAAAATTAACTCTAATGATATTCACTTAACTTCATCTGGCATGTCTGCATTGAATACATCATTAGAAATCATATATAAATTATTTCCAGCTAAACCAACACTACAAATTGGTTTCCCATATGTAGATGTACTTAAATTACCAATGAATATATTTCATGGAGCAAAGTTAATTACAGAAGAAAATTGCGAGGATATTGAATTAGAAATCAAAAGCATAAATCCATCAGCATTAATTATTGAACTACCGAGTAATCCAATGCTCAAATGTGTAAACATTAAAAAAATTTCAAAAATAGCTAAAAAGTTAAATATTCCATTAATTGTTGACGATACGATTGGATCAAATTTAAATATAAATTCCCTAGAACATGCAGATATAGTTTTTACTTCACTTACAAAAATTTTTTCAGGTAGTGGTGATATTCTTGCGGGATCATTAATACTAAATCCAAAAAGCAAATGGATTGATCAATTTAGAAATGCATTAAACGACATTAATCTTCCAACACTTTCCGATGGAGATACAGTTTATCTAGAGAAAGTTAGTAGAGATGTAAATCAAAGAGTTTTTGAACAAAATAAAGCATGTTTAGAATTAAAAAAAAGATTAGAGACCCATAGCGAGATTAAAAATATTTTCCATCCTGAAAATTGTCCAAATTTTAATTCTTTACTTACTTCTGATGGAGGATACGGCTGCTTATTATCATTTGAATTAAATGGAGGATTAAACAAAGCTAGGAAATTTTATGATTCTCTACAAGTATCTAAGGGACCTAGTTTAGGTACAAAATTTACTCTAGTTTGTCCTTATGTTTTACTAGCTCATTATGACGAGTTGGATTGGGCTGAAAGTTTTGGTATACCCTCGCACCTTATTAGAGTATCAGTTGGATTAGAAGACCAAGATCAATTATGGAAAAGCTTTTCTGAAGCACTAAATAATTTCTAAATTCCTAGTATTTACCGTATAGAAACTTATATACTCTTTTTCTGAATAATAGTTAGTATTAATGTATATTTTCTCAATATATAAATGGCAAAAATTTATGAGGACAACAGTTTTGCTATTGGAAACACTCCATTAGTAAAATTAAAATCAGTTACTAAAAACGCGAAAGCTACTGTACTTGCAAAAATTGAAGGTAGGAACCCCGCTTATAGTGTCAAATGTAGGATTGGCGCAAATATGATCTGGGATGCAGAGAAAAGTGGGAAACTTACAAAAGACAAAACTATTGTTGAGCCAACTTCTGGTAATACAGGAATTGCTCTAGCTTTTACTGCTTCAGCAAGAGGTTATAAACTCATCCTTACCATGCCAGAATCCATGTCAATTGAAAGAAGAAGGGTTATGGCAGTGTTGGGTGCTGAAATTGTTTTAACAGAAGCATCTAAAGGTATGCCTGGAGCAATAGCTAAGGCTAAAGAAATTGCAGAAAGTAATCCTTCTCAATATTTCATGCCAGGTCAATTTGATAACCCAGCGAACCCTGAAATTCATTTCAAAACTACTGGGCCAGAAATCTGGGATGATTGTGATGGCGAAATTGATGTCCTAGTTGCAGGGGTTGGAACTGGCGGCACAATTACAGGAGTTTCAAGATACATTAAGCAAGAGAAGGGCAAGAATATCACTTCTGTAGCTGTTGAACCATCACATAGTCCTGTTATTACACAGACAATTAATGGAGAAGAGGTTAAATCCGGACCACATAAAATCCAAGGAATTGGAGCAGGATTTATTCCTAAGAACCTTGACTTATCAATTGTTGACAAGGTTGAACAAGTAACAAATGACGAATCAATAGAGATGGCTCTTAGATTAGCCAAAGAGGAAGGTCTATTAGTAGGAATATCTTGTGGAGCCGCTGCAGCAGCTGCGGTTAGATTAGCTGAACAAGATGAATATGCTGGAAAGACAATTGTAGTTGTTCTACCTGATTTAGCAGAGAGGTATTTATCATCAATTATGTTTACTGAAGTTCCAAGCGGAATCATTCAAGAACCAGTCAAAGCCTAAATCAATTTTTTCTCCAGTAATGAATCTGGTGAAATATACATCGCATCGCCATAAGAGAAGAATCTAAATTTTTCTTTTATGGCTTTTTTATATAGATCTAATAATCTTTCTCTACCAATCATTGCACTTACTAAAAGTAATAATGAACTTTTAGGGAGATGAAAATTAGTTAATAATCCATCAACTACCTTAAATTTATAACCTGGCTTAATTACTAAATCTACGTATTTAGCTATGGGAATAAAGTCATTAATTTCGTGAGAATAACAACTTTCAAGAGCTCTTACGCTAGTTGTACCAATAGCAATTATTTTTCTATCTGTTTTCTTTATTCTTTTTATTTCCTCCACTACTTCCTTATTAACACTTACCCATTCTTGGTGAAGTTTTAAGTTACTTAAATCTTCTTGATCAATTGGTTTGAATGTTCCATAACCCACGTGCAAAGTTATCGGTAAGATTATTACGCCTTTTTTTTTTAGATTGGAAATAAGACTTTTGCTTAAGTGTAAACCAGCTGTTGGTGCAGCAACTGCCCCCGGATTTGTTGCATACTCAGTTTGATAACTTTTCTCATGAAAAGATTCTTCTTCGGAATTTTTTATATAAGGAGGAAGAGGGATTTCCCCGTATTTATCAAGAAGTTCATTCATTGAATTGAGACAAGTTATATTTTCCGGAAATTTAATAAATCTCCCTCCAGTTTCTTCATCAACTCCATCAACAATCAAATTAATATCTTGTGCTAATGGAGATTTTAATTTTAATTTTCTATTTATTTTTAACTTTTTTGCTGGCTTTGCCAAACATAACCAAACACATTCATGGGATCTTTCTAAAACTAATAATTCTACTAATGTCTTATTTTCTAATTCAACCTTTAACCTAGCTTTCATAACTTTAGTATTATTTACAATTACAAGATCCCCTTCTCTAAATTCATCTAAAAGATTCTTGGTAAATTTATTAGTTAAACAGTCTTCTTCTAAAAAACTATTTCTAACTATCATCAATCTTGATTCATGCCTAATTGCAGAAGGTTTACTAGCAATTAATGAAGGATCAAGTAAATAATCATAAGCTTCAAGCTTATAATCTCTTTCTTCATTATTAATTTGAGAAATCAATTAAATTTAGGAGACAAGAGTCTCTGGCTCATCTTCAATTAGGGAAGCCAAGTCTTTTAAGAATGAAGCTCCATCAGCTCCATAGATCACTCTATGATCAGCTGTTAGATTTACTTGCATTATTTTTTTAACAGATATTGAACCATCACTATTAGCAACAACGGTTGGTTTCGATGATGCTATGGCTAAAATAGCACCGGTACCTGGAGGAAGAATTGCGTCAAATCTATCAACTCCAAACATCCCAAGATTAGATAAAGTGAAGGTTCCCGTTGAGTATTCATCAGGTTCTAATTGTTTTGATCTTGATCTTTTTACGAGATCTTTCCATTCCCTAGACAATTCAAATAAATCGGTATTGCATGGTTCTTTTAAAACTGGAGTTATTAGTCCACCATCTTCCATCGCAACAGCAACAGCAATATTTATATTTTCTGGATAAGAAATTCCATTCTCTGAAAAACTTGAGTTAACTTGAGGATGTTTCTTTAGTGTCTTTGCAACTGCCTTTACTAGTAAAGCAGTCATAGTAACTCCGTTCTGTTTCACTTTTTTGTAGAAATTATCTAATTTATCTGTGTTAATGGAATAACCCACCCTAAAACATGGCACATCTAAACTAGATTCCATATTTTTATTTACCGCTTTTTGAAGAGTATTAAATTGAACTGTTTCTCCGGGATTACCAAAACTATTTCCTGAAGTTTCTGGTTTACTTTCAACTCCCAAATTTGCACCAGGTATACTTGCAGGAGAACCACCTTCTCCTATCCATGGTATTGAGACTGGTTGGCCATTAGCTTTTAAAATATCATCGGCTTGAATCCTTCCGTGGGGGCCAGATCCATGAACCTTTGCTAAATCAACGCCCATTTGAGAGGCAAGTTTTTTAGCTCTTGGAGATGCAATCACCCTCGAAGAAACATTACTCGTAGCAGCATTTATTTGATCACTATTAAAAGATGAGGCTGCCTTTTCACTCTTTAAGACGACTTCTTCCTCTTTTTTATTAATATTTTCAGTCTGGACTACTGGTTTTTCTTCAGTTTTATTGCTTACCAATTCAAGTTGGTCTGAAGTAGAGACTTCGGGTTGATTTCCTTTATTTTGTTCTTGAACTGAAGCTATCTCATCCTCATTTTCTACAATGAGACCAATAGTTTCTCCAACAGGTGCAGTGCTGCCAGCAGGCATTAAAACTGCTGCAAGATATCCATCTTGAAAAGATTCAACATCCATATCTGCCTTATCAGATTCAACAACCAAGACAGATTCGCCTCTTTCAACTTTATCTCCTGGATTTTTCAACCATTCCACAATCTTGCCCTCCGTCATAGTAGAACTCAAGGCAGGCATGAATATTTCGTGAGACATAAGAAAATTGTTATTGCATAAGTTTCAAGGGATTTCTACCAAACTTCCTAAAGTTTTTATGGTTAAGAACCCTTTAAACTCTTGTTTTAATTATACGAAATCATGTTCACAGTGGGAACTCTTAAAACTTAAGAAAGTAATAATTTAGATCGATTAGAATTTAAAACTTTTCGAAATTAAGATTTACTAATATTTATCAAAAATACTAAATCTTCTATTTAATTATTATCTATAGATTGAATAACTCCATCCTTAACCGTAATCGATACTTGCATTTTTTCAATAAGATTGTCTCCCACAGTGACATCACAGAAACTATCCACTTGCCCTTGATCAACAATTTCGTCCATTTTTAATTCGCGAACTTGACTCTGTTGTTGAAGAAGATTTCTTTTTTGTTCTTCAATTTCATTTCGTTTTGCTGCGACTTGTTGTTGCACCTGACTAACCTGTTCTTGAACCCTTGGATCTAGGGGATTAACCGATTGGGATCTAATATTATTTACTATTTGCTGCCCCTCTTGCTCCAGTTGAGATAATTGCTGATCAATGTTTGAAATTGCTTTACTTAATTCTTTTTCAGCATCTTCCTTCCAAGTTGGTGTAACTACAGCTTTAATAGTTATTGAGCGCTTTATAGATATTGAGTTTTTTGTTTCCATAAAAAATTAAATTACCTTTTTAATATAGATAGAACAAATCAAATTTTCTTGCTAAATTTGTTTTCATACATATTTTCTATTTGTAATGAATACTTTTTTTCTATATCTTTTCTTTTTTGTTTAAGAGTTTGTGTTAATAACCCATTTTCTAAAGTAAAGGCATCAACAAAATAACAATCTAATATTTGTTCTTCTGATCTTGCTCCTAATCGACTTTTAAGCAAATTATTAATTTGTGATTTGAAAAATGTACCAATTTTCTTATTCAGGTTTAATTTTGAAAGGTCTTCTTCCAAAAACTTGCTTTTAACCAATTCGACATTAGGAACTACAAGGGCTGTTAAACATTTCTTATCTTGTCCTACTAATTGAATCTGATTAATAAATTCAGAACTAAGAATTTCAGTCTCTAGCGGATTCGGTTCTATATTTTCACCACTTGATAGCACTATTGTATCCTTGGCTCTTCCCGTTATAAAGAGAGAACCATTTGGTATTAGAAATCCTAAATCACCTGTATCAAACCAACCCTCCTTGGATAAAACATCATTTGTAGCTATTTCATTATTAAGATAACCTTTCATTACTTGCGGCCCCCTAACAAGAATTTTCCCGACTTCTCTGAACTTCAGAATCTTTTTTTTATCATCATTCACTATTTTGATTTCAGTAAATGAAAGAGGCTGACCAGATGATCCTCTAACATTTAATTCTCTTCTCCTACAAGTTAATACTGGACTAGTTTCTGTGAGTCCATATCCCACCAAAACATCTACACCTAAAGATTCAAAAAAAAGATCTACATGTTCTGGCAATGCACCTCCACCATTAATGGGAAATTTCAGTTTTTCTCCGCATAGTTGTCTAAGAATATTCGGCCATAAAAAAATAGTAGACAATTTATGTAAAGGATATCGGCTAATAACAGAACCCAGTAAGGGGATTTTTGATTTAAAAGTTATTTGATTTATATCTATATTTCTTATCTTTCTAAGACTTCTTTTGAAAACCGAACTATTACTTATCAAAAACTTAATAAGTTTTTGCTTTTTGGAAGGCATTTTTTTCAAAGCCTGAAAAAAACCATCATGTATTGCTTCCCATAGTCTCGGTACAGTAGCCATGACAACAGGTTTTATTTGTGTAATATCATCTTTAAGAAATTTTGGAATTGTATAGTATTGAGAACAACCGCATGAAAAAAAGAAGTATTCAGCACTTCTCTCATAAGAATGCCAAATAGGCAAAACACTTAATACAGAGGTCCCTGGTTCTGGATCAGCGATATAAGCTAAATTGATGATTTGATGTAAAAAATTTGCATGAGTCAAAGGCACACCTTTAGGTTTTCCAGTCGTCCCAGAAGTGTAAAGAATAGTAGCGACGTCATCAATTTCTGGATTAAATTTTTCAAGTTTATTATTTTGTGAATTTTCTTTTTCTACTGAACTTATGAATGTACTCCAACTTATTAAACTTTCAAATTGTTCATCTTCTAAATTGATTATAAATTTCAGTCTTTTTTTTAATTCTTCTTTATTGTTTAACTTAAGCCAAATTTCCTTAGATTGAACTATTAGTCCTACTGAATTAGAGTGCTCAATAATATAGTCTAATTCTACTGAAGGAGAATTAATACCTCTCACTGCATTAATAGCTCCTAAACGCATTAAGCCTTGATCTACTGCTAGCCATCTTGGAGAATTTTCAGATATTACAGTAACTACATCCCCCTTTTTTAAACCATAATTTTCGAAAGAAAAAGAGACTTTTGTTATTAATTCAGCCAGCTCAGAATAAGAAAATTTTTCTTTGTATTTCCCTCTTAAATCGCAAACAGCTAAAGTATCACCACATTTAAATTTTAATTTTTCCCAAATTTGATCTATATGATCAAGGTTCTTAATAAAATCTCTATTTTTGGCAAATGTATTTTTTTTAGAAAGAGGTTTGGCTGCAGACCAATACGCTAAATCACCCATATTAAATTGATTGAGAAATTTTAATTTCTATTTTGATATAAAATCAAAATTAAATTCTTCCTCGATGGTTTTTTTAACAATTCTCTTGACTTCTTGAATATTTAAATTTTTGTTGTAATCAATCATATTTGCCATAAGACAATTTTCTATTCCGCAAGGAACAATCTTATTAAAGTTTTCTAATTCGCAGTCAATATTGATTGAAAATCCATTTATCGTAATCCATCTTTTACACCCAATACCAATTGATGCGATTTTCTTATTTCCTATCCAAACACCGGTAAAACCCTTTCTAGAGTGACAATCTATATTAAAAGCTCCAAGGATTTTTATAATAATTTCTTCAATTTTTCTTAAGTACCAATTTAAATCTTTATTAAAATTTTTCAAATCTAAAACCAGATACGTTACTAATTGTCCTGGCATATGACAAGTCACCTCACCACCTCTATCAATCTTAAAAACATCATATTTCGCATCATTTAGCGAAAATAGTAAATTATCGTAATTAGATCCTCTCCCCAATGTATAACAGAGTTGATGCTCCCCTATCCAAATAAAATCAGGGTTAGAATTATCTAAAATCAATGCCTCCTGATATTCTTTTTGTAATTTATAAACATCATTAAAAGAAGAAATATTATCAGGTTGTTTAATTATTGCTGTTCTATTATCCATATTTAAGTAGATTTAGAAAGTAAGTAAATATTTTTAGATTTGTTATGAAAATTTTAATCCATGGAAAGAATCTTGAGCTCACTGGAGCATTAAAAGAATATACTGAGGCAAAGATAGAAAAAGCAACACATCACTATAAGGATATCGTTAAAGAAGCTGACATACACCTTTCAATTGAAAAGAATCCAAGAGTCTCGTTCCAAACTGCAGAAGTTACTATTTTTGCAAATGGTACCGTAATTAGAGCTGAAGAAAAAACTGAAAATCTATACTCAAGCATTGATTTAGTTTCAAATAAACTTTGTAGAAAATTACGCAAATACAAAGAAAGAAACAATAAAACAATTCATAATAAACAATTTAAAAATAAAGATTCTTTACCAATTGAAAGTATGGAATCAAATTTTTTAGATAAAGCTTTTTTTAAAGAAGGAACTGAAGCAAGTCTGCCTGAGCCATCTATAAAAAATAAATACTTTGAAATGACTCCAATTTCATCAGACGAAGCAAGAAAACAATTAGATCTAATTGATCATGATTTTTATGTTTTTCGAAACAAGCAAAATAATGAACTTCAAGTTATATATAAAAGGAATCATGGAGGTTATGGATTGATTCAATCTAAATAAATCTTAAATGCCCAATATTGAATATGAATTAAACAAGAAAATTCATGCGATTATTATTAACCCTTATTTATCATGGGAAGATTTCTGTGTGAATTGCGATTTAATAAGGAAATACAATATCAAAAATATTTCTACTTCACTAAATTATTTAACTGATCTTAAAAACTGTTTGGGTAATTACAGTGCCGATATAAACGCACTTATTTCTTACCCTTTAGCAGATTTACCAGTTTCATTTATTGAAGAATTAGTTTGTTTTGCAAAAGATAAGGGTGCGAAAGGAATTGAATATATCCCAAACTTTATCAATTTATCCAAAAGAAATTTAGAAACTTTCGCTGCTGAAATTGAGCAAGTGAAGCTATCTGGATTACCAGTTTCAATAATCATAAATAAATCAAAACTACAAGAAGAAGTTTTTATTAATGCGATAGAAATATGTTTGGAATTAGGAATAAAAAATTTTCAATTCGGGGACGGGTTTGGATCTCCTCTTACATCTAATGATGTTCCCGAAATACTAAAAATAATAGGCTCACAAAATCAAATAAAAGTTGTAGGTATAAAAAAACTGACACAAGTAATTGATTTATTTGATAATGGAATTAGTTGCGTTGGAACTTCTAATTTTTGTGAGATTTTCCAAGAAGTAAATTTTTAAATGTCTGGTTCTGGTGAGTGCAGACTAGAGGGTCTCTGTATTAAAGCTTCTCCATTAGGCGAGAATGATAGATTAATAACTATTCTTACTGATGAGCAGGGGATTGTTCGATTAGCGGTACCTGGTGCTAGACGTCCTAAAAGTAGTCTTGCCGCAGCTACTCCATTAACATATTTAAGTCTGCAAATTTTTGGGAAAAGAAATCTTAAATCTGTACGCCAAATTAAAATATTAAAAAGCTATTCTGGTCTAGGTAAAAATATTGAATGTCTTGCAGCCGCGCAAGCAATAACTGAATTAACTTTTTTATTAGTAGGTAATAATGATAAGCAACAAAACTATTTATCTTGTGTTCTTGCACATCTAGATAGGATTTATTTGTATGAAGAATCTAAAGAAGAAGATATTAAAATGCTCTCAATGAGTATTCAATCTTTAATCCATCTATTAGCCATTGGAGGTATAAATTTACCAATTCATCATTGCTGTAAAACTGGAGAACCTATTATTCCACCTTTAGGAAATTGGGAATGGAGTTGTTATTATTTGCCAAGTGAAGGGTTTTCGTCAATTGAAGATCCTCAAAGTAATCTAAAAATAAATGCATCTGAAGTTGCTCTATTACAGAGACTTCTTTTCCCAGAATTACCAATAAAATCTAATGGAGAGTTGTTGGGTCCAAAAAAAGTCTGGCTTAAAATATTATTCATTATTGAGACATGGATCTCTACTCAATTAGAGAAGGATCTATCTTCACTAAAAATGTTGAGAGAAATATATAGTTAGCATTTTCATGAAGCATTAAATAATTTAAAAAATATGATGATGGCGCCTTTGCCTGTTAACTTTATAAATAGTTAATTCAATTAATGTGGTTCATGTTGCCTGGTTGGGTAAGAAATCTCCTTTTTGTGGAAATGTAACTTATGGTAATTCGACTACCGAGAAATTAAAGGCCAGAGGTCATAAAATTAGTTTCATTCACTTCGACAATCCTTCTAGTGCAAATTTATCAAAGCCACTATTTCTGGCAAATGATCCTGATGTAAGTCTTCCATATTTAATCAAGTCTCAAGTTTATACAATACCCTCTCCAAGAGCAGAAAAAGAGCTAAGGCTATCATTGGAAAGATTAAAGCCTGATTTAGTACATGCAAGCTTAACTTTATCTCCTTTAGACTTTAGACTTCCAGAGATTTGTAATGAAATTAATCTTCCACTCATAGGAACATTTCACCCACCATTTGATGCAAAAAATAGAAATTTAACTGCAAGCACTCAACAGTTAACATATCAACTTTATGCTCCCTCTTTATCAAAGTTCGATAAAATAATCATTTTTTCCGAACTTCAAAAAAATGTTCTTTATAAATTAGGAGTACCTAAAGAAAAACAAATAATTATTCCAAACGGTGTTGATGAGAATATCTGGAAACCTTTTTGCGAAAAAAATAAGAAATATGTTCAGGTAAAAAACAAACTTGGAAATGAAAGAATCTTTTTATACATGGGTAGGATTGCTAATGAGAAAAATATTGAGGCACTTTTACGTTCTTGGCGCCAAACAAAAACTCACAATTGCAAATTAGTTATCGTTGGGGATGGACCAATGAAGCCAACACTTGAAAATAGTTTTTCTAACCTTGGTAATGAGAAATTAATTTGGTGGGGTGCCGAATTAGATTTAGAAACTAGGATAGCAATAATGCAAATAGCAGAAGTATTTTTCTTACCAAGCTTAGTAGAAGGTTTATCATTATCACTTTTAGAGGCAATGTCTGCTGGTACTGCTTGTGTGGCTACAGATGCTGGAGCTGATGGTGAAGTTTTAGATAACGGAGCAGGAATAGTAATTTCAACTGATAATGTGGCTGCACAATTAAAAACTATAATCCCTATTCTTTTAGAACACCCTTCATTTACAAAAGATCTTGGAGAAAAAGCTAGAGAACGTATACTTGAGAGATACACAATTACTCAAAATATAAATTCACTTGAAAAAGTTTATATGAACTTAAAAGAAAATTGAAAAACCTAACGAAACTCTTTACTTCGATTACTAGCTGAAACTATTGATTCAATTAATGCTGACCTTACACTCTTTTTTTCTAAAACCCTTAAAGCAGAAATAGTTGTTCCACCTGGAGAGGTTACTAAATTTTTAAGCTCAGAAGTAGTAAGTTTGTTTTTCTTTATTAGACAAATAGTCCCCAGCATCATTTCCATAACAAGTTCCTCTGAAATTATTTTTGGTAAACCTCCGCTTAATCCTCCATCACTTAATGCTTCTATAATTAAAGCAATAATTGCAGGACCTGATGAAGTTAAAGCTAAAAATATATCAAGGTAATCTTCAGTAAATTCATAAATTTTACTAGTATTTTCAAATAATTTTTTTGTAAATTTTTTCTGATCTTCTGTAATTTCTTTTCCCCAAGAAATCCCTGTTAAACCTTTTCCAATAGTTATTGGAATATTTGTAACCACCCTCACACATTTATGATTAGGAAACTTTTGAGTAAGTCTATTTATTGAAACCCCCGCAAGAATTGAAACTATTAAATTGTCCTTGTTTTTTATATGATGGGCCTCAGTTATATCATTAAGTTGTTGGGGTTTTATCGAAAGAAGTTTATATTGACAATCCCAAATTATTTTTGACTCTTTAGAACCTGATCTATAAACGTTTATATTATGTTTATAATTTTTTTTTATATTTTCTAAACTTTTTTCTGTATTTACAACACAAAAAACATTCTCTGGCTGAATTAAATTGTTATCTAATAGAGGTGTTACTATAGCTCTTGCAATATTTCCAAAACCAATAATCGCAATTTTATCAGTCACAGATTAATCATGAATAAGCACTTAATTTAGAATTACCCCATGCTGGTTCAGGAGTAGTATTTTTGCCCAAACTGTATTGTGGTGGGTTTTCTGTAGACACAGAAGAAGGAGAAGCTTCTTCTGGGGAAGAACTAGTTACATTTACACAACTTGGTGCAAAAAGAAAAATACTTTCACCAACTCTCTCTTGATGTCCATCAATTGCATATGTGCCCCCAGCAATAAAATCGACAGCTCTTTGAGCTTGATCAGGATCCATCATAGTTAAATTGAGAATTACAGTTTTTCTCTCTCTTAATGCTTGTATAGCTTGTGGCATCTCATCAAAACTTCTTGGTTCCATTAGGCTAACTTCTGAGGATGAATTTGAGATCCCAGGCATACCAACTACTTTTGATGATCTGTTGTTATTCATAAAATCGAATGGATTTGAATTTGCAAGGGCATTTGCATTCTTTGGATTTTGTTTGAAATTATTAATATCATTTAATTCATCCTCTGAAGGATAATCCAACTCATCAAAATCATCATCGAGATACTCATCTCCTGCAACAACTGCCTTTAATCTAGAAATAAGTGACACCTTTTAAATCCTCTTGAAATTGATTACTAAGGTTTAAGAACCTTAAGTAATAGATTCATTTTTTAAATGAATAAACTACCTATACTTAAATAACGTTAGTTGAACTTTACTGCAAGTTTATAGATAAGATTTTTATAAAAAATAACTTATTAAGATCTACCTCCAAAAATCAATGATCCTAATCTTAGCCAAGTTGATCCAGCCTCAATAGCTTCCTCCCAATCACTTGACATCCCCATGGAACAATCTGGAAGTTGCAGTGAATCAGCCAGAGTACGGCATTTTTTGAACAACCCTGAATTTTCTTTAGAGCTAAGTCCTTTAGGATTGATAGTCATCAAACCGGTTAATGAAATATTTTTCAACTCTTGAATTTCTCTCCATTTAAAAATTAAAAATTCAGGATTAAATCCTCCTTTAGTAGGGTCATCACTTAACTTAACCTGCAACATTATTAATGGATTTTTCTTCTCTTCACGTGAAATATTAGAAATCTTTTGCAATTTTTCAAATGAATCTACTGAATGAATATATTTAAAATTTTGAACTATTTTTCTTATTTTATTACTTTGTATTCTTCCAATAAAGTGCCAATTTATTTGTTTAAGATCTTTTAAGGTTAATTGTTTTTCAAACGCCTCTTGAACCTTACTTTCACCAAAATCGTTCTGACCTATATTTTGAATAGTCTTGATTTCTTGACTTTTAAATCCTTTACTTACCGCAAGAATATTCACATTTGATGGTATTTTATTTTTTATTTTTAAATAATTTTCAGGGTTCACCTTTTATAAGAAAGTTTGCGTAAATAAATTCTCCCATTTAGATAGTTCTTCAGATCCTTTTCTTCTAGCTTTTTGAAGGTTTAACTCGGCCTGATTACGGGCATCTAAATAAGGTATAACTTCAAAAAAAACTTCTCTCTGTCGGACTTCTACCAAGAAAAACATTTTTTGAGCGTATAAAGTCGCATAAATATCTCTCCCATCGTTTCCAGGAGAAACTTGGTATAACATGCCAAATGTTGGATGGTTTAAATAACGCTCAGAACTCAAACCTAAAATATTGTGTTATTTATAATGCACCATACAGTTTTCTAAGAAAAATTGCTATGCAAATAAAACAAATCGATAATGTATTAACAATTACATTGAGAGATTTTGAAGGATAAAGAATTCTAAATCTGTTGGTTTTTATGATAATTTTTTTCTTTGAGAGTAATGACTCTGCTCCATGATCAATTCTCAGAAATATATTTTGAAATAACCTTTCCACTAAGATTAATAAAACATTGAAGGATTTCTTTAAACCTAAATTTCGAAAATTTATGGATCTAACTGAAACTGATTTAATGATATTTTGTAGTTCTTCCTGCACTAGAGGAATAAAACGTAATGCAATTAACAACTGAAAAAGCCACTTACTAATTGGCAATCCAATCTTTCTTAATGGATACATAAACCAACTTAATCCCCATACAATGTCTTCCTGCAATGTGGTTAAAAGCATCAAATTCACACTATGAATAACGGTAAATATCAAAGTAGAGGTTCTTATTCCTAGTTCAAAGGCTTTTCTTGATAAGTTATAGGGACCAAAATTAATAAACCATATCTTTTGCGAAGGAATTTGCAAAATATACCATTCTTTTTGGCTTTCCAGTACTACTTGCAACTCATTGGGATTTCTTAAATAGCCATCAAGAGATTGAATATCAGACGAGGCAAGTATTGATATACATCCAATTAATAATGACAAACATGAAAGAATAAATAATGATCGCCACCAAACTCTAGATGGCAATAAACTTAAAAAAGTAATTAATAGTAAAAAACCAACTAAACTCAATCTCCATATTAGACCTGCCCAAATTGGAGTGATTAAAAATATCATTACGATAATTATTTTTAATCTACTATCTATAATTCTTAGCCAACTTCTATTACCATGAACGTATTGACCAACAGAAAATTTGGTTAGCAAATTCATTAATCTTTTTGAATTAACTCAATATTTTCTTTTTCGACTTCTTTATTTAAAGCTCTTTGCTGTTTTCCTCTCCAAAGTAAAATGAGGGGTGTGCCTTCAAAGCCTAAATTTACTCTAATTTGTTTTTCAATATATCTTCTATAAGTTATTCCAAATAATTTAGGATCATTTACAAAAAGAGTAAAAGTGGGAGGTTTATTCTTTACTTGAGTACCGTAATAAAGCCTACCTTGCTTGCCGCTTCTCTTCGTTGGAGGACTTTTCCAACTGATTGATTCTTTAAGTACTTCATTAACTACAGATGTTGTAACTCTTCTTCTATGTTGATTTACAGCATTAAGAGCATGCTCAAAAATATTATCAACTCTTTGACCAGTTAGGGCAGATATAAAAATCATTTTTGACCAGTGTAAAAAATAAAGTTTAGATCTAAGTTCTTTTTCTACTTGATAAATTGTTGAACTATTTTTTTCTACAAGATCCCATTTATTAACAACAATTATACAAGCTCTGCCTTGTTCTTCTATGCGCCCAGCCAGCTTCTGGTCTTGATCAGTTACTCCATCTATAGCATCTATAACTAAAACACAAACATCACTTCTATCTATAGATTTAAAAGCCCTATTAATACCAAAGAATTCAGTACCATATTTAACATTTTTCTTTCTTCTAATCCCTGCAGTATCAATAATTTTCCAATAATTATCACCTTTTTTAATAAGCGTATCTATTGAATCAGTTGTCGTACCACTAATATCACTAACTATTGCTCTTTTTTCTCCGCAGATTGAATTTAACAAACTAGATTTACCAACATTTGGCCTACCAATAATTGACATCATTATTTTTTCTTCATCATCCTGTATATTACTTTCAGGAAGTTCGCCAATAACGAGATCTAAAAGATCTCCAGTACCTGAACCATGAATAGCCGAAACAGGGTTAGGTTCGCCCAATCCTAATTTCCAGAACTCTGAAGCTAGGGATATTCCAAGAGTAGTCGACTCGCATTTATTAACAGCAACAATTGTTTTACAGCTTGAATTTCTTAACCATTTTGCTATTGATAAATCACCATCAGTAACGCCTTGATTCCCATCTACCACCAGTAAAGCGAGTGAAGCCTCTTCTAGAGCCAAGAAAACTTGTGTCCTTATCTCTGGGAGAAATTCACTATTATCATCAAAAACCAAACCTCCAGTATCAACTATTTGAAATTCCTTACCTCCCCATGAAGCATTTTGATAAGTTCTATCTCTTGTAACTCCAGGCTTATCAAATACTATTGCATCATTACTTTGGCAAAGACGATTAACTAAGGTAGATTTCCCAACGTTCGGTCTTCCGATAATTGCTATTGTAGGAAGAATCAATTCTTCTCTCCAAAGAAAGTGGTATCCATTACAACTATACCTTTAATAGAATCATTTACCTTATTCAAAAAACTTATGTAATTTCTGGATCGCCAAAATGTCCTCTAACTGGATTAACAGGGGGTGAACTAGGAATTGGTATTAATCCACTATCTTTTGAAAAACAATCATTTTCAACCGCCCAATAAATTAACCAATTTACTGCCGTCGCTCTTCTAGTTCTTCTTGGAAAAAGTTCATTAATCTTATAACCTTTAAAATTAAGAAAATTTTTCAATCCCTGTTTATAGCCTTTTGGAATTGATCGAGTCAAATGTACTGAGGCTGGTCGCTCTGAAATGATTTGAGGAGCTTTTTCAAATTTTTCTGACCAATAAGAAGGAGTTAATGCGCTAAAAGCCCAATCATTTATCGATATATCTTTAGTATAAAAAAGTCTTTCCCAAACTAATTCGCAAACGAATACATCACTAACCTTATCTTCAAGAATAAGAAATAATAGTTTTTTACATATTGGCCATGTAAATTGATTTTCAACGAATTTTTCTTTTTTACGCATTAATCGAACCTTATCAAAATCAAAGAAAAATAAGGCATAACATCCTTATTATATTGGGATGCATATTGAATAATTTGATCAGGAGTACCAACACTCAAAGCAATTAATGATTTTTTGATAATATCCTCTTTTTTTAAAGTTTCCCTAACTAAATTCCATCTTTTCCCAATTTTCATAATGGCCAAGACCGTTTTGTTTTCTCTACTTTCCTTAATTAGGGATGTTAATTCTGAATTGGAAGAGGGGCACTCTTTGATTATTAAAGTCTCACCTTTTTTAACTAAATCAAAATCATTCAAAGCTGCTGTTGCTGATAGAGAAGAAATACCAGGTATGGTTTTGGTAATGATTTCTGGATAATTATGCTTTATTATCCGCAAGATATTTGAAGAACTTGAAAATATTGAGGTATCTCCTAGACAAAGTAAAACAACTGATTCACCATTTTTTATAAATTTCACAATTTTTTCTACTGCGTTAGACCATATTTCATCAGGATCAAAATCCTTCCTAGCCATTGGAAAGATGATAGGTATATTTTTTTTATATTTGGTATATTTCTTGACTATTTCGGCAGCGAAACTCTTTTTATTATCATCTGATATTGGGAAAACAATAACTTTCGCTTTTTTTATTGCATCAACAGCAGCAATTGTTAAAAGCGATGGATCTCCAGGGCCTACACCAACGATGGTGAATCTTGGTAAATCGGTTTTATATCGATTAAGTAAACTTAAGAACTTGTTTATTATCATTTTTATTTTATTAACTTTAGCTATGTACCCTTGGCTTCATAAAAGTTTTAGCTAGTATTGCTGACTCAATTTCGGACAATTCCTCTAACCTTTTGAAAGTTTGATTTTTAGAGAATTTAGTTTGCGCTAGTTTCCAGTAAACTCCAAAATGTCTTGCCTCACTCTCAAGCAGAGACTCATAAAGGGATTTAAACGATTTATCTTCAAAATTAAGTGCAAGCAAGCTTAATCTTTCATGACTTCTTGCTTCAATAAGTCCTGCTATTAAGAAACTATCAAGCATTCTATTGGGCTCTTCCTTTCTTATATTCTTTGACAATTCAGCTCCATATGGAGGTGGTTTTAAGGACTCAAGAGAATGTCCAAGTTCCTTTAAAAAATAAAGTATTTTTTCAAAATGCTCTAATTCCTCTCTAGCTATTGGACTTAGAACTTCTGCCAGATTTGGTTCTGATGGATATCTAAACATCAATTGAATAGCTACTCCTGCTGCTTTTCTTTCACAATGAGCATGGTCAATAAGAATATCTATTGGATTAGATAATGCGAGTTTGATCCACTCATCTGAAGTGCATGACGATAAATATTTAATGTGAGAAGTGGGCCTTTTAAAATCGACTAGCATTTAATCTTTACTACTTAAATATCCAATGATGCCTTCAAGAGCTAAGGAATAACTTGATATGCCGAATCCACTAATAATTCCTATAGCTTTGTCTGTAAGAAAAGATTCTTTACGAAAATCTTCTCTACTAAAAATATTTGAAATATGTAACTCTACAAACGGAATTTTTGATCCAATTAAAGCATCACGAATAGAAATAGAAGTATGAGTAAAAGCACCAGCATTTATAAGAATACCTTGGATACTTTTTACAGACTCCTGAATTTTATCTACTATTTCTCCTTCGTGATTACTTTGAAAACATTCAAGGTTAATACTTTTTTCTTTTGCAACTTTATTTAAATCTTTTTCTATATCATTCAATGTTTTTTTACCATATATTTCAGGTTCTCTAGTGCCCAAAAGATTTAGATTTGGTCCATTTATCAATAAAATATTCATCATCAATAAAGTCTTTTCTTTACAAATGCTATCTACAAAGAAACAAAAAAACCAAAACAATTTCACACAAAGTGTCCATTAACTGATAAGTTCAAATAGTGGGGGTCGGTGCCCGAGTGGTTAAAGGGGGCGGACTGTAAATCCGCTGGCTCTGCCTACGTTGGTTCAAATCCAACCCGGCCCACTTTAAAATTGCCCTTGTAGCTCAGCGGTAGAGCACTCCCTTGGTAAGGGAGAGGTCTCGGGTTCAAGTCCCGACGAGGGCATGAACAAGAAGTATCTCTATAACTGAGTTTATAAGAATTTGAAAAAATAAAATAATTTTAAGACCACAAAATATAAACGAATAAGAGCAGAAATTTAGAGCATAATTATTTCTTATTAAAATAATTTACTTAGCTTGGTAAGGGAGAGAACCTAGGTTGAGTTCTAGGCGAGTTTATAGCCAAATAAAACTAATTAGTATTAAATAACATTTATATATTTTAGAATTTAAAACATTCTTTTAAGAAATGGCATTATCGTCATACAGGATGCACAGAATATATCTTTCAGCGACCATGAATTATGGTCTTGGTTCTGATGATCCAGAAGAGTTGGCGTACTACAACAAAATCAGAAAAGAGATGGATGATATGAAAAAAGATCCAGTAAAAAAAGGTATATCTCTTAGTTGGGATAACCCCGAAGAAATAGGTAAATGAATCTAAATACTTTTTTATTAATTGATGGGAGTCTTATGATTGTTGGTATACCTTTAGTTATGATTTTTAAAGGGAAAAAAACTAATCGAAATCATTCATGATTTTAACCATATTCAAATTCAATTGTTGATCCTTTATCCGTATAAGGGGGTTCCTCAAACCGTACATATTTATTAGTCGGATAGCTTGCCTGACTAGTTAGAACATGATTGTAGTCGTCATGAGCAAATGTCTACCAAATCCACTCTAAAAGAAGATCATCAATCTGAGATTGAAGAAAGATCAGAAGAAGAACTTCTTGAGGAAGAAATCAGGAATCAGCAAACATTGGATAGCTTTGTTGAATCTGATAAGAACTGGAGCTGATCAAAACTTATTTATTAGGAGAAAGTTATGAACTTAAAAAGATCACCATTCTCAATCTTGGATAAAGAGAATAGAGAAATTGACTATATCAAAGGAGTTTACAAGAGAAAAATTCAAGCTGAAATTGAATCTTATAAAGATCCCGAAGATGAAGATAGGAGAGATACAATCCAAGCTCAAGATATATTGATGCTTGATAGGATCTCAATTTAGTTGTTCTTTTTTTTCTTCTTCTTATCCTTTTTTTTCTTCTTTACCTTTTCATAAACCTCATCAGCCTTCTGTTCAATAATATCCAGTTTATTTGATAATTCCTTTAAAGTTTCTGCTTTTCCTTCTTTAATTACGGTATTTTTTAGTTCAATAATTTTAACAGGCTCTTCTTTAAATAAGGTATCTTTTTTCTCTTCAGTTTTAATTCCAAACTTACCTTTTATAAAATTGGCTATAAAAATAAGAACAGGTACATGGGCTAGACCACCTATTACTATTCTTGTTTCTGAATAAGCCATTTAATAGTTAAAGGTTCTGGGATATTTAAGCATAAATTTAATTTTTAAATTCGTTTTATTAAGCCAATAAATATTAGTAATCATTTCTTGATTAGTAGATCAAAAATCTTGCTATTAATTGAGTAGTGACTTTTTTATCAAATGCCATTAGACGTATTTCTAATGAACATGTGTGTTGTAGTTATAGCTCTGCTTATCAGAAGAGAAATCAAACTTAAGAAGGCTAGATAGATTATGAAGACACAAATTTTAAAGGAGCAATACATTCCAAATATTCATGCTATTACCCTTTTACTATTGCTTCTTTTATGTCTGTGGTTACCTCTAGCACTCAGATTCCTATTAATAATTTAGTCGAACTAGTTAGTTAATACCCTTATCCTTAAACTCTGCTATAACCAAATTTTGTTTTAAAGATCTTATATGGAACTCCTGTTCCGTTCATGGCTTCAATAACTTTATCTCCCACAGTTCCGTAAAATTCAACAGAAAGATCAGTTCCCAGTTCAGCATGAGCCTCAAGATAAACACCTAATGCTGGATTAGCTAAATGAGCTAGTAAAGCATCATCATTTTTATAAACTTCTGACCATACGAAACGAAGAGGATCATCAGGGTCTTGATCAAAAGTATGATGGAGCATTCCTGGTTCGTCAGCTTCAACAGCTTTATCTGTCTTATCTGCAATTTCTAAGTATTCTGCAACCTTATCTTCCTTAACTTTAAGTTTTGCAAGAAGCATAAATGGAGTGTCTGATCCAAAACTAGACATAAAAAAAAGACTCTTGCGAGCCTGAGTGATGGGGATTTCCATCATGACAAATTAATTAGAAACAAACAACTCCACCAATAGTAAATTTTGATTACTCACAAACACTATATGTAGTGCTAGGATTTTAAAAAGCCGGGTGATGGGGATTATCCTGCTTTTTGACTGGGGCGAAGCTATCGCCCTTTTTTTATAGGTATAACTTTCTAATAGCTTCTTGTTATTCTTGTTTTTTTTATTTCTTCAGCATCATAAACAGGACAAGTATTCTGATTAAGTGATGAGAAAAAAGCACTTTTTTTAAAACGTTTGAATATTGGAGTCAATAATAAAAGTTTCATTGCTTTTATTTGCTAAATTGCTCAAACATACTTAAATACTGCAGAGGAAACACTCTGGTTAAATTTTCTACTCTCTCTTCATCCAATACAACACCCTCTGGTAATTTCTTAATTAACTTTGGAATAGCTTTTTTTGTTTCCTCTCTGCAGAAATTAATTCTATAAGTAGCTTCTTTTTTTATATTCGTTTTAATTAATCCATCTTTTTCAAGCATTGATTTTAAATCAAGATTATTTCCTTTCAAAAGAGCAATTAAAACAGTATCTGAAATTTTTAAAGCTTCCGCAGGTTCTTTATCTTTGTTTATTCCAAATATCCAGGTACAGGCACCAACTCCTAATGCTCTTGCAATACAATCATCCTTTCCAATTTCATCACAAGGTAATCTGAAAGACTCTTCAATTTTTTTTAGATCATATCCATTCTCACCCTCTGGAAAACCAGCTTGAGCAGAAAAAGGAAATAATAATAATATTGAAGTAAAAATTAAGCTTTTCACTTAAAAATAACTGGATATAACCGTTGAATCGTAAATATGCCCTGCACTCTCAATTAATGGTTTTACTGCAGGATCTTCAAACATAGCTATTGATTTACCCTCTTCACCCTGCTCAATTAGAATTACACTTTTTGGATCATCTTTCTTTACACCTTTGTATAAGCAAATAATTCCGCGCTCTTTATTCATTTGTATATTTTCTTCGCTGTCATAAACCGCAGCCCATTCTTCAAAAGGGACGCTAATTTTGAATGTGAAAACGGTAGTTTCAAGAGACATAATAAGAAGGAGCTAATTGCTCCCTATTCTAGATAGAATTTCAATAATCAAGAAAAAACTGGTGGATAAGGTGTTTTTCCATTCATTAATGATGTGTCAATTGGTTTACAGATATTCATCAATGCATCTTGTCGGAACCCTGGACCAGTGGGTCCATCTATAAACTCCTGAAAATCTTCAGCAGAAATACCCTCTTTTACTTCCCAAAAACAATATACTGGACCAGTTTTAGTAACGGCATTTGCAGAATGGTTAAAAAATCCTTTTTCTTTATTAGCTGCCACCGCATCATCCCATCCACCACCCGGTGACATTGCCGCATAAGCCGTTTCCCACCATTTTTCAGCTTTTCCTGCCTTAAATTCATGATGAACAATATAAAAAGTTGATGCCATAAAAATAATTTTTGTTCTGTTAAAAAAATACTTGATATAAGTAAAGGGAAGATTAATTTATTTTGAATTCCTAAATAAAAAAAGGGGGCTAAAAGCCCCCAGCGATCGACTGTCAATAAAAACAACCTTTATCAGAATCCAGATATTGCTTCATAGAAATCAGCGTCTGGGAGTATTGCCTTCAAGGGTTCAATCTCCTTAGATGGGCCTTGGACCTGCACAGTAATATCTGAAACTTCAAAAAGCTTGGGAATCATATGTCCCATATTTTTGAGATGAAATAAAGCAGCGGCACCATCTTTATATGCCTCTCTTACATAAGCCTTATCTGATCCGCATATAGTGATATTAAAAAAAAAGCAGTCAGGTTCATTAGCTTTTGTCAGCACCAAAATTTCTTCTAAAAGAGCTATGCACTGGTCCATCTTGCCATCCTTGATTGTGAAGTGGGGATGGATAGAAACCATGGTTGTATCTAGAGACATTAATTTGTAGATATTTCTCCTATCTTTTTAGCAACTAATCTTTATGAACAAGTTAAAAATATGGATTATCTAAAAATTAAGAATGTTAATTTGGTATCGCATGTACCGTTTATATGTTTTTTAAAAGCTATTAATTGGATATGAGTTATTTTGCTGAACCAAACCATATTGAATATGATGCATGGTTCGATGAAAACATCGACCCAGTGGATCTTGTGAATTACTCAGATGAAAAGGAGTTCAGTGATTCGGTGCACTTTAAGTTCCATAAGATGTCAACTAGAAATTTAACGATTGGTTCTTCTGATAATTTTCACTGGTAATTAAAAGATTTTTCACTCCATAAATATTTATGAATCTTACGCAGAATATGTTCCATCACTTTCTCTTCTTGCCTTAGCTAATACAATTTCATCTACAACTTTTTCAATCATATAAGCACTTTTTTTACCAAAACATTTTTCTTTTTTAATACTCTCAAAATCATTTGGGATTAAATCATTATGTTCACAACAGTCGCATTTAATATCAATTTTCTTACCTCTGAAAACCTCCAAAGCTCTAGAAAAAATCCATTGCTGAACTGAAATACTTTCCCAACTATCAAAATTCGACCATTCATCAAAATCCCTGTTAAGGATGCCTTTTAATCCATCAGCCTGATTTACATATACTAAGCATGAATCTTTTCTTGGTTTATCATTAAAACCAATTGTTTTGACAGAATTTTGATTCATTAAATATAGATTGATTGAGTAGCCTTATCAATCTAGAGGATAATTTCAACAATATAAACAAAAAAATGTCTCAAATAAGATCATTAATTGCTTTATTCAATCTAGAAATATGATTTGTCTTTCTGAGTAATTCAAAATCCTTAAAATCAAAGCCCGGGCCAACACAACAACTCACTAAAGTAAATTCGCCTGTACTTTTTGCAGCTTGCCAATATCCAGATGGGATCATTTCTACTGGATTATTGGCATCTAAAATTAAATTTCTTATTAACTTATTATCATTATCTAGGCACCATAAATTCAGAGGATCGCCCCTTAAATAAATCCAAATTTCATCAGCATTTTTTACTCTGTGCCAAGCACTTTTTGCATCTCTTTCCAAAAGATAATAAATTCCCGTAATAAAGTTTCTACTTTGGCCATCTTCCCTTATTAGAGAATTCTCACTCCTTACTATCTCTCTAAACCATCCACCCTCAGGATGAGGAGATAAATTGAATTGTTTAATTAATTCTATTTTTTTTTTATTAGGATTCACATCACAAAGATATCTTTTAAATTTCTCTTATACTTAAAAGATAACTGAAAATAAATCAAAATAAACTATATTGTCTAAAAAATTAAGCACAAATAACTGACAAATCTACAAAATTTTTATTTTCATCTGCCAGTTCAGTAATGATTCTATTAAGCCATTCAGAGGTCGTTTCACAATAGCCTACATTTAAAATAGTTTTTTGCTTTGCTGTTTCTTCTTTATTCATAGTTAGAGTATTTTTATATAAATTAGAATTTAATTAAATCGATGTGAATAAGTCTTAATTACTATCTATTTTAAAAAGTTGTATTTAATACATATTTAAGAACTGCTAGTAAACAAATAAAATTAAATCGTTGACAAGAAAATGTATACAAGTAAGAGTAGAAAAAATTTATTATTTAACCTATGAATAATATCAAGATTGAGGAATTGATGAAAGTAAGGTTCGATGGTATTGCTAATAGAATTGGGCAATTAAGCAAAAGGGAAAGTGAGTCTTTATTACTTGAGCATCTTGAGTGGTTGGAGGGAGGATGGGAGACAGAAGAAATCTTATTTTTAAAAAAGCCCTACAGAAAATGGTGGTTCTAACTCCGCTTCTATAAATAATTAATAATGGCCTAAGGGACCAGGGCCAGATCCTATTTTGTAAGAATTTTCTAGAGATTTCTCAACAAATAATTTCGCTTTTTGTATGGAATCAAATAGATCAAAACCTAAAGCCTTGTAACCACAAATAGCAGCACTCAAAGTACAGCCGCTACCGTGGGTATTTTTTGTATTTATAAAATTATTAAATAGCCACTCTTTTCTACCATTTAAGTCAAGGAAAAAATCCTTCCCTTTCATATCTTTTAAACCGCCGCCTTTTATAAGTACTGCTTTAGCTCCAAGACCAATAATTTTTCTTGCTGAATTTTCGATATCTTCTTTACTCCTTATTTCTATACCAGAAAGTAGATTTGCTTCATAAATATTTGGAGTTACCAAATCAGCAATTGGTAATAAGAGTTTTTTATAAGCATTAATAGCAGAATCTTCAAGTAATTTAGAGCCAGTTCTTGTAACCATTACAGGGTCAATAATTTTGGTTATTTTGTATGTATTTAATTTTGAAGCAGTATTATTAATTATCCTTTCATTTAATAACATTCCAGTTTTTAAGGCATTAATACCAAAATCAGCAAATAAAGTATCTAACTGATTTAATAAAGTATTCTTCTCTACTGGTTGAACGCATGTAACCTCTATACTATTTTGTGCGGTAATACATGTAATAACAGAACATCCATGTACTTTAAGGGCCATAAAAGTTCTCAAGTCAGCCTGTATGCCTGCTCCACCCCCAGAGTCACTACCGCCTATTGAAAGTGCAATTTTAGAATACATAATTTATTAACTAGTTTTTGAAAGTAATATAAATAAATTTTAATTTAAATCAGAAATCTGAATATGCATTAAAAAAATCTAACTCCAATTCCATAGCTCTCCTATATAAATATTTGGCGTGATTAATATCATATGTTTCTTTATTAGTCTCAATAAGATTTTCAAGTGAATCTGCTAGCTTTTCAAAGCTCTCATCAGAATAAGTAATTATCCATTCTTTATATTTAATGTCAAAATCCTCCTTATACAAACTTTTTCCTATCCAAGAATAAAGTCGCATACATGGAGTCATTGCAAACATTATTTCAATGGAGCTTAGTCTTTTGGAAGTATCATCAAGAAAATCTGTATAATTTTTAGTGGCTCTTTTTATATAGTTATTAGACAAATCAATATCCCATTTTTTTGCATACGTTTCATGAAGTATTAACTCCTCTGAAACGCCCATTAACAGTTCACTTAACTTCCTTATTGAGTACTTATCTTTTGATTTGGAAACAGCAAGACCATAAGCCTTAGCAAAAGTCTCTAAAAAGAAATAATCTTGAGCTAAATATTCTTGAAATATATTTTTAGGGAGACTTCCATTCTTTAAACCTTGAACAAATTTTGTATTTAAACTTAGTAAAGCAATCTCATAATTATCCTCCCACAGTTTTGTTGTTATTTTCATTTTTTTGATTTTTAGTTATTCTAAAATTTTTTATATTTTTTAACTGTAAACTTAATCTTATTTTTCTAGGATTAAAAGAAAAAATTATGAAAGAAATAAATATCTTATGGTTTAAGAAAGATTTAAGAATTTTTGATAACGAAGCTCTCTGTGAGGCTATAAAAGATAATGACATTTTACCTATTTATATTATTGAGTTAGATATTTGGAGCCAAAATACTCATTCAAATAGACAATGGCAATTTTGCAAAGAAAGTTTAATAGATTTAAGAAATGCACTTGCTGAGATTGGACAACCATTAATTATTAGGACTGGCAATGTTATTAATATTTTTGATGAAATTAGTTCAAAATTTAAAATCAAAGGTATATATAGCCATCAAGAAACTGGAGATTGGCTTACTTATAAAAGAGATCAAAAAGTAAGAAAATGGGCTTTAAGCAAAAATATTATTTGGAGGGAATTTCTACAATTTTCAGTTTTTAGAGGAAATTTAGATAGGAATAATTGGTCTAAAAAGTGGCAAGAAAATTCTGAAAAAAACTTACTTAAAGCACCATTAAGAATTAATTCTATTAACTTTAATATTGGAGAAATACCCTCAGATGATATTTTTACTTTTAAAAAAGAAACTTGTCCAGGAAGAATGCAAGGTGGAAGAAAGAAAGGTTTAGAGAGAATGCAATACTTCTTTAGTAATAAATTAGATTCTTATTCAAAAGATATATCTAGCCCAGAAAAATCATTTGATAGTTGTACAAGACTATCCCCATATATTTGTTGGGGATGCATTTCATTAAATGAATTTTTTAAAAAGGCAAACATATCAAAAAACAATAATTCCAGGATGTTAAAAAGCAGATTAACTTGGCATTGTCATTTTATTCAGAAACTTGAAAGTGAACCAGAACTAGAATTTAGGGAATACCATCCTTTTTTTAAAAATATTAGAGAAAAAAATAATGAATTACTTTATTCATGGAGTTCAGGCAATACCGGCTTTCCTTTTATAGATGCATGTATGCGTTCATTAAATTTCAATGGATGGATTAACTTTAGGATGCGAGCGATGTTAATGTCTTTTGCTAGCTATAATTTATGGCTACCATGGCAAGATTCAGGTTCTGAATTAGCAAATAAATTTGTAGATTATGAGCCTGGAATACATTGGAACCAATGCCAAATGCAATCTGGAACTACGTCTATAAATACCAATAGAATTTATAATCCTATTAAGCAGGGAAAAGATCATGATCCTCAAGGAAAATTTATAAAAAAATGGATACCAGAATTAAAGGATATATCACTTAATTTCATTCATGAACCATGGCTATTATCTAGATTTAATCGAGAAGAATATGAACAAATTAATTACATAAGACCAATAATTGACATCCCAAATAGCACTAAAACTGCAAAGAAGAAAATTCAGGAAATCACTAAAAAGGATGGATATTGGGATACCTCAAAAGAAATTTATTTAAAGCATGGCTCTAGAAAAAGTCTTAGAAAAAATATGAATAATAAGAAAATTGTTTCTAAGGGAAAGGAAAAACAATACGAACTAAAATTAGATTTCTAAATTTTATTTTCAGAAACTTCCAGATTCCTTTTAGCGCCAAGGAAAATTTTTTAAAATTTTGAAATTAAATATGTAAATCCACGATGAACTAATGCAAGCTTTAATGTATTTATTAGATTTTATTAATTATGTCTGAAAGATTTGAATGGGACGATACCAATAGTTCAGGTATATGGTGGAGTACTAATGTCAGTATTAGAGACGAGTGCATTTTGCTCAAAGAGGATACTAAATGCGAAGATTCTGATATCGTCGAACTTCTTAGGAGTATTGCACAAAATATTGAAGATAATGGCCTTTAATTTTTAAAGGAATATTCTCTCTTTTAGAGATTTTGAATTACTTTTACAGCTTTTATTAATTCGATACTAATACCTTTTTCACTCATTGAATGACCAGCATCATTAACAATAATTAATTCAGAATTCTTTAATTTCTTATTTAGATCCCAAGCACTCCTAACAGGACATACTACGTCGTACCTCCCTTGAATTATTTTTGTTGGAATCGATTCTATTATTTTTATATTTTTCAAAATAAAATTATCTTCTAAGAAAATATTATTAACAAAATAATGGCATTCGATCCTTGCAAATGCATCTGAGAAAGAATTAACTTGGGACTTATAAAAATCAAATTTTTTATTTATTAAATGACTTGTTGAGAGTTCCCATTTCGTCCAAGCTGCTGCTGCTTTTGATCTAAGATGCACATCTGTAGATGTTAGATATTTATAAAAAGAACTTATTAAATCATTTCTTTCTTCTTTTGGTATTACAGAAATATATTCTTCAAATTCATCAGGGAATATCTCACTTGCACCATATTGATAGAACCATAACAACTCAAACTTTCTACATAAAAATATTCCTCGCAAAGTTAAGCTGATAACTCTTGAGGGATTTTTAATCGCATATATAAGCGAAAGTGTTGAGCCCCAAGATCCACCAAACAAATGCCAAGCATCTATTTTCAAAAGAATCCTTAATTTCTCAATATCATCAACTAAATTATTTGTCGTATTTTCTTTTAATTCGGAGAAAGGCGTTGAAAAACCGCAACCTCTTTGGTCAAATTGAATAATATCGAATTTATCTGGGTCAAAGTATCTTCTATATCTTGGTTGACTTCCTCCTCCTGGACCTCCATGAATAACAAGAATTTTTTTGCCATTTGGATTACCAGATCTTTCCCAATAAATATTATGAATATCACTTACTTGTAAAAAACCCTTCTCACGCACTTCAATTTTCGGAAACAAGACTTGATCTTTCATTTTGAAATATTTTTAGTCACTTTATTAATCCATACTATCCAAAAAGAAGTCTAGTTTAGAAGAAATTTGTTAAACAAAAAAAGGACTGCTTGTACAGTCCTTTTTAATATTTGTTTTCCTTCTTACAGGATATAAAATTACATATTTTTAAGTCTATTTACTCATAAACCTAGAATACGTGAATTCGGGGATTTCTCTCGATAATTTCAGTCCCTATTGTCGCTAGTAATTATAAAGCGAAGTCTTATCAGACTAATTGATTGAACTTTAATTTTCGAATAATCCCATTCTCAGGAATACGCTTCCTATATTTTGGAATTTGCTAAATTTCAGGCGGAATATCAATCATTTAGATTGCCTCCGAACTCAACATTTATAAATTACTCCTTTTTATATTTTCAGTAAATCCGTAAATATGCTGATTTACTTTTTTCTTAATTTGTAAGAGAATTTTAATGATCCTTTGTTTTTTATAGATAAATATAAAAATTAAAGTCTATAATCCCATAGTTATTCAGATTCAAATATTAAAAAGGATCCAATTATTCTTTTAAAATTTTCAGAAATTTTATAATCTTCCAATTTCCACTTAACAAACTTCACACAATAATTAATAGAAGAACTGTTATCTCGTCACTTTTGCCGCTCTCTAATATAATCTACTAAGGAAAAAGTTATTTTTGTAGTAAGCATATTTACCAATCAGGATAATTAAAATCTACGCCAAGAGGTTCTTCATAAAATTCGACTTCTTTTATACCTTTTTCATATTTTTCAATAACCTTTTTATAAGATGCTATTGAGGGAACTAAATCTCCTACATATATAGGTACCATCGAAATTGACATAATATTTTTAATTACTTATTATTTTATATAAGAATTTAATAAATAGATTATTGATATGCATTATGGATTTCATAAAAAAGAACAAGGTTTTAACTTTAATGGCGGTAATTGCAGCTCTATCATTTGCATTAGAAAAAGCAGGGATAATACACCCTTAAATTAGTTAAATTTTTGATAATTACCTCCTAATGAAATAAGTAAACAGATAATATTACTGCAATAATAATAAATGGAGATAATAATGTAAAAATTAAAGTTGGAAGATTAATAATCATAAATTTAAAATAAATACACAAATTTAATAAACATCACTTTTAAGCATTTGCAATAAGTAAAATTTAAATTATTACAATATAAAAAA
>QCMA01000004.1 GCA_003214115.1 Prochlorococcus sp. AG-418-I21 | reverse complement strand
GAGATGCAAGAAGGCTTTGATAAATGCCTGATATAGAACCATTCAGCCCAAGAGGCATGTTCCATGAAGGATGGACTGCTGAAGTTAACGATTACGCCATAGCATGTGGCTGGGCTCTTAAAGGAAAACAATTTATTGTTGGCGACGTAGCAGGAGGTCTTTTTTCGTTCGAAGGAGATACTGGAAAAATTATTTGGAAAAAAGAAAATACTCACTCTGGTGGTCTACTAGCAATGGCAATTCATCCAGAGGGTGAAATTTTTGCAACATCAGGTCAGGATGGAAATGTTCAAATTTGTAATTGCCATGAAGGTAAAGTTATTAAAACACTTGATCTTGGCAAAGGTTGGGTAGAACACCTCAAGTGGTCTAATGACGGTTTATTTCTAGCGATAGCTTCCTCAAAAAAAGTATATGTTTTTAATGAAATTGGTGAAGAGAAATGGATCTCAGAAGATCATCCAAGCACAGTAAGTGCAATAACTTGGTCAAATAAAAATGAGCTAGCAACTGCTTGCTATGGAAGAGTGACATTCTTTGACATAGTTAATAATAAAACGAATCAAAAACTCGAATGGCAAGGATCATTGGTATCTATGGAATTAAGCCCTGATGGAGATATAGTCGCCTGTGGGAGTCAAGACAATTCAGTTCATTTTTGGAGAAGATCAACAGGAATGGATGCTGAAATGACTGGATACCCTGGTAAACCAAGTCATCTTTCTTTTGATGACAGCGGAAAATTATTAGCAACTAGTGGCAGTGAAAGAATTACAGTTTGGAGCTTTATAGGAAATGGTCCAGAAGGGACTATGCCAGGAGAGCTATGTCACCATACAGAACCCATTTCGAGCCTAGCCTTTTCAAATAAAGGTATGCTTGTAGCCTCAGGATCTAGGGATGGTTCTGTTGTCGCAAGTTTTCTCAAAAATGACGGTAATGGTGATCCCGTTGGGGCTGCATTCGCAGGAGATTTAGTAGGGGCAATATCTTGGAGACCTGATGATTGTGCACTTGCAGCAGTCAATGCAAAAGGTGTTGTAAATGTATGGAAATTTAAAGTTCGTACTAACCTTTTTTCAAAGGGATTTAAGTAAAAAGTAAAAATTTATTAATTACCAATAGTTAGCTTTTAAATGTCTTTCCATACATATAACCTCACAGTCATTATCTATCCCTTTTGGGTGAATATCGCAATATGAAAGACATTGAAAATATTCGTCTATGGGATTAGATTTATCAGTTTTACTAACTTCTTTCGAATGATTCATAAAAGATTTCCTCAATTATTTAAAATTAAGATAGACGAATTAAATATCAAAGGAAATAAGCAAAACTTACTAAAAATATCACAAAAAAATTAGCGCGACTGATTACTACTCTCGGACATTTTTAATTAAAAAGCAATGCGTATAAAAACGGATTGTCTTTAAAGAAATATTTTCCTAATTTTATATTGTTGAGTTCTAGGAGGTCTTTCAAAATGATCGATAGCCTGCCTGAAATTTCGGAATAAACCGAACTAATTTAATTAACTGCTCCAATTATTTTTTATTAATGTCTAAGCTTCCTTCTTCTGCATCGTTTAGGTGCCCTTTAAGAAACAAGCTTAATCCTAGTGTTTTTGCCCCAGTTAAAGACAATTAGTTAATTTTGGTGAGCATTAGCTTAATAGAAGTTAGCAACAAGGATCCATGATTTAGGTGCGTTATTAACTTCAGTAAAAAATATAAGTAAGAGATAAAAGAGGGCTTAAATAAGTCCTCTTTTTTTTATAAGATGACTTTATTCTAGTTATATAGATAATGATTAAAGTAATAAAATTTTAAAATGGTTCGATATTATTGCCCATATTGCAATCCTAAATATCAATTTCAAAAACAATCCTCAAAAGGTAATTTGATTTGTGGCTTGTGCGGTGAGGATCTTGTAAAAAAACCATTTATTAGGTTGAACCAGATAATTGCTTTAGTTGCAGCGTCATCATTACTTCTACCGTTGATATATACTTTTATTTTTTTAATTAAAAATCAAATAAATCCTCCTAATAAAAATTATCAAGCAAATAGTACTTTAATCATAATTACCAAAGAAACACTTTCATAAAACAATTTAAAAAATTTCGAGAGGTCAACCTCTACATAGTGATTTATTTAAACAAGAATTTTTGCTCTCAATATTTATTTGATCATCAATATTTTTTAATTTGTTATTATTACTTGTTACTTTAACTTTTTGCCCACAATGTTCTTTGCAACCACCATTAAATAAGTTATGTGCATATAAATTTGAAAAACTTGAAAGTAATATAAGAAAAATTATTTTATAAATTTGATAAAAATAAGACTTCATTTTTATTATGATTTTCCCAAAATTATTAAATAAATAATATCAGTTAATTCCAAGGTGTGTTTATCAGTCCCCAAATATCGAAGAAGAAAAATAAAACTGCAATTACAACAAGATCCCATGCTCTTTCCCTAAAAGCCCAAGGCGCAATAAAAACTTCTCCAAGTCCATGAAGTGCTGCCCCTACTGGTAGATGATCAAGAACCAGCAAACTGTGAGAGAGGATAAAAAGAAAGCTTGCAAAATATCTAAAAAAAACAAATTGCCAATTACTAGAATTCATGCTCTTTAGATTTTTAAAAAATATACTTCAATGATCAAAATAATGATATAGATCGAGTCAAGAGATATTATTTTTGGTAGCCATAAATACGAATAAAGATATAAAGCTAAAGTAAAAGTTACTAAACGATGAAATATATGTTTTCAAGTTATCAGCCTAAAAATAGTTTCGATGAATACTTTAAGGATAATGTTAACTCTGCTAGAGAAATATTGATTCCACTTCTTTCATCCTTAGATAATATGGGACTTGAGGAATTAAACAGGAATCATTCTGCCGCAAAAAAATTATTACTAAGACATGGTGCAACTTTTAGATTAAACGATACTGGTTTAAAAGGTACTGAGAGAATATTACCTTTTGATCCACTTCCTAGAATAATTAGTAAAGATGATTGGGTAACTTTAGAAAAAGGACTAAAACAAAGGCTTGAGGCAATTGATTTATTCCTAAATGATATTTATAATTCTCAAAAAATAATTAATGATGGAATAATTCCAAGAGAATTAATAGAGAGTTCAGAAGGTTGGAGACCTCAGATGATGGGTTTCAAACCTCCACTAAATAAATGGTGTCAAATTTCAGGACTTGATTTAATAAGAGATAGAAAAGGAGATTGGCATGTTTTAGAAGATAATTTAAGGTGCCCTTCTGGTGTTGCTTATTTTTTAGAAAATAGATTAGTCATGAAGAATATTTTCCCTAATCTTTTCTCAGGAAGAATAGTTAAACCAATTGATGAATATCCATCATATCTTTTAAAAACTCTTCAAGAACTAGCTGTTTGGACTGATACTCCCAAGATAGTTCTACTAACTCCAGGAATTTTTAATAGTGCTTATTTTGAACATAGTTATTTAGCTCAAGAAATGGGCATACAACTAGTTCAGGGTCATGACTTAGTTTGTAATGATGATTATGTATATTTAAAAACTACCTCTGGATTAAAAAGAGTAGATGTCATTTACAGACGAATTGATGATGATTTCTTAGATCCACTTAATTTCAGAAAAGATTCCTGCCTTGGTGTTAGCGGATTACTTGATGTTTTTAAGGCAGGTCATGTTGCCTTAGCAAATGCACCTGGGACTGGAATAGCAGATGACAAAATGATTTATTCTTTTGTTCCAAAAATGATTAAATATTATCTTGATGAAGAAATTATTATTAAAAATGTAGAAACTTATATTTGTCATTATCAAAAGGATCGAGAATATGTTCTAGAAAATTTATCAAAACTTGTTGTTAAGTCTGTCGCAGAAGCTGGTGGTTATGGAATGTTAATTGGCCCTCACTCAACAACGAATGAGATAGAAGAATTCGCTAATAAAATTAAAAATAATCCTAGAAATTTCATAGCACAACCAACATTAGAATTATCTACTGTGCCATCTTTATGTGATGGAGAACTATATCCATGTCATGTTGATTTGAGACCATATATCTTAAGAGGAAAAGATTCATGGGTTAGCCCAGGCGGGCTTACGAGAGTAGCATTAAAAAAAGGATCATTAGTCGTTAATTCTTCTCAAGGTGGAGGATGCAAAGATACATGGGTTGTAGGTAAATAATATGCTTTTGAGTCGTGTAGCAGAATCTCTTTATTGGATCAATCGTTATTTAGAACGTGCGGAAAACATATCTCGTTTCGTGGAAGTAAGCGAAGCTATGTCATTAGATTGTCCACCAGGAAGTGCCGAACCTTGGCTCCCTTTAATTGATGCTTCGAGTGATAGAGAATCTTTTGATAAGAGATTCCCAGAGAAAAAACCAGATGACGTTATTAATTTTTTAATAAGAGATCGTTTAAACCCAAATAGTATAATTTCTTGCATTCAAATGGCGAGAGAAAATGCAAGACAAATCAGAGATGTCATGACCACAGAAATGTGGGAACAGATTAATATTTTATATTGGAATATGCAAGAAGGAGAGGCAATATGGAATAAGCCAAGACAAGAACAATTAAGTGAAATAAGGAGGGAATGTCAGCTTTTTTATGGAATTACAGATGCGACTCTAAGCAAAGATCTTGCCTGGAGATTTAGCATTCTTGGAAGATTAATCGAAAGAGCTGACAAAACATCAAGAATTTTAGATGTTAAATATTATTTACTCCTACCCAGCTTAGATGAACTTGGAGGAGTTCTTGATGAGCTGCAATGGATAGCACTTTTACGTTCAGCTGGAGCTTATCAAATGTTTAGGAAAGCAGTGCAAAATTCTATAAAGCCTAATTCAGTTGCGAGATTTCTTTTACTTGATCCAATTTTTCCTAGATCAGTAAGATACTGTCTTGATGGGATAAGCAATACACTTAAAACGATAGATACCTTACCATCTACTGAAAATCCTTCAGAATTGGAATGTATGAGAGGCTTGCTTAAAGCAAAGTGGAGTTATATCAGAATTGAAGATATAATCAATGATGGTTTACATGAGGCAATCGATTCATTGCAAATGGATTTAAATAAATTAAATGATCTCATTCAAGAAAAATATTTTATTAATTAATAAGTTTATTAATGAGAATTAAATACATTCACAAACTTGAATATAAATACGAAGACCCTGTTCAATTAGGCGAGCATAGATTATGTATAAAGCCAAGGTCAAATGGATTCCAAAAACTAAAGAATTTTGAATTAAAAATAACTCCAGAACCAGAAATTATTTATCCATTACTTGCTGCCAGCGGAGAAGAGATTAATAGAATCAGATTCAATGGATTAACAGATAATTTAACTATTGAATCAATCAGCGAAGTTGAAACTATTAAACATCCAAACATCATTGATGGAGTGAAAAATAGAGATTTAACATTACCTTTTTGTAGAAGCATTATTAACAGAGATTTACAGGGAGCATTAGAGGGATGGATGCCAAATGGACAACACGATCCTTCTGCAGTAGAACTTGCCCAAGAAGCCTTATCAGGAAGCATTAATAACGCATTATCATTTACATACCAACTAATAGAAATTATTCAAGATCGGGTTAAATATACCAAAAGACATACTGGTCCAGCATGGCCGGCTAGCAGAACGCTTAGAGAACGTATAGGTTCATGCAGAGATTTAGCAATGCTAATGGTTGAAGCTTGCAGGTCTATAGGTATCCCAAGTAGGTTTGTAAGTGGTTATCATTTTGAAGATCCATTACCCTCTGAGTTGGATTTACACGCTTGGGCTGAATTATATATTCCAGGTGCTGGTTGGAGAGGTTTTGATCCAAGCGGAAAAGGATTAATAGATGATAGATATTTAACATTGGTATCCTCTTCAAAATCTAATTTAACCTCTGTAATTACAGGAAACTTTATAGGAAAAAATAATTTAGAAAATACTTTATCCTGGGAAATCAAACCTCTTGAAATTAAATAAACACTAAATTTTTAATCTTTTAAAATAACAAAAAAATATAAATAATAATATGTTTCTTTTTTAGTGTTAATTGATACGTTCTTGAATATATTTATCTGTTTTCATTTGTGTAATCTTTAAAGAAAATTGAACTCAAGTTTAGAAATTCCAGTTATCAAATCAAACAAATCGAAAATGTTTGAATTGATAAGTTATGAAAAATTTCGCGATACAAAAGATGTAAGATTTTTTGATATTAGTGTTAATGAATCAAACTATAGAGATCTAGTTATTCACAGTGGGCCTGCAGTTAGTCCTCCAAATGATGAAGAATTTAAGAATTGGCAATTTTACATACATCACAATCAAGAAGATAATCTACTGGCTATCTCAGGGGGAAGAACATTTTTTCTTGTCAATTTTGGCTGGGATTATCCTTTTTATAAAGTTAGATTAGAATCTTGCGGATACATTTTAAGAATACCTAGAGGAACTTTTCATAGATCAGTATCTGACGAAAACGGTTCCATAGTTTTAAATCAAGCTATAAGAGATAAAGAAGGTACAGTTGAATCTGAATTCAAGGTTACGAATAGCAGGGATAACAAAAAACTTCTAGATTGTATAACTAATTTAGAGCCTAAATTCAAAATTTATAGTGTTAAATAATTTTAAAAAGGATTTCCAAATTTATTCATCGATTTAAAAAATTATCTAATTGTTATAAAATATTAATATTCGAATTCTCCAGTATGAAATTTTTTAGGTTTTTAAGATATTTTTTATGCATAACTTTTTCTTTCTTAGTTTTATCCTCTCCAGTTTTTGCTGGAGCAAATGTAGCTGTTAAGGGCGAGGGAGATGAAGTTCCAAGTTATGTAAGATCTAATATTACAGGATTTGATTTCCATGGAGAGGATCTTCATTTGTCATCTATAGCTGGAGCAGTTGCGAGAGATGCAGATTTTAGTGACGTTGATTTACATGGGACAACCTTAACTCTATCTGATTTAAAAGGTTCTAATTTAAATGGAATCGACTTGACCGATACTCTTTCTGATCGAGTTAATTTCCAAAAAACAGATCTTAGAAATGCTGTTTTAATAAATATGATCGCATCAGGTAGCAGTTTTGCAGGAGCTCAAATAGAAGGAGCAGATTTTTCTTACGCTATTCTTGACAGCGAAGATCAAAGAAATCTTTGTGAAATTGCTGATGGGATCAATCCAACAACAGGCGTTTCAACAAGAGAAAGTCTTGAGTGTAGTTAGAACAAAAAGTATAAGTAAACTTTTTATAAATAAACTTTCTTACCATTATTAAATTTATAAATCCTTTCTTCATCATCTTGAAATATCATTTCACCATTTAATTTGGATTTCTTAAATTTGGAAAGCCTTGCTCTGTGAATATTAGATTTCCTATTAATATTTTCTTCGTTATCATAACTCCCAATATAGATATTTATATTAGGGTTTGAAAAGGTTTTTTCTTCCTCTCTTAAAAAAATTCGTTCAATATTTGTTTGCGTGCTTTGAAGTTTATTTTTAAATTTATTTAATTTTAAGTTCTTTGTTTTTTTAGATTTAATTTTTTTGTAGACCAAAAAAATAACTCCTAAAATTAGAAAAAATAAAAATATATTCATTAACTATTTAATTTTTATTTTAATATCTACGCCTAAGTTACTTTTAGTAGTTAATATTTCTTTTCTTAAGATTCCATAAGTAAAAATTCTAGATAAAGTTTTCAAAGATTTAAAAACCAAAAAAACAGTAAATAAAAAGAAAACAATAATATTTTCTATAAGAATATTTTTATTTTTATTATCTAGATTGCTCATTTAAATATTAATTCAATTATTTTTCATCATTATTTGCATATGGTCCGAAAAATTCACTAGCGTCTCTTCCCATTACTTTAGCAAGATTTAAACTTTTATCTATATCCCATTTTGATGCCATTCCATAAAGAATACCCGCAGCAAAAGAATCACCACATCCATAAGAATCAACCTTTAATTTTTTGTTTTTAAGAGCCTTATATCTTCCTCCTGGGAATATTATGCCTCCCTTCTCTCCCTCGGTTTTAATAGTATATTTTGGTTTTATCGATAATTCAGAAAAAGAAAAAACTTCTCCGGGATCAAGATTACTGCCTATTAATCCATCTAAAAGAACATTTGAATTATTAATTGTATCTAATCCTACCCTTGGTGTTGTACATAGTGTTGAAGCTGATCTAGCCATTTTAAAAATCTCTGAATCAGATGCAGTAATAAAAATTCCGTCCATTTTTTTTAAAATGTTCCATTCTAAATTGTCTTTATGAGTTGGAGCTAACCTTTCTCCAATAACTGTTATTGCTCTTTCACCTTGAGAGTCAATTAAACTAAATCCTCTTCTAGTTGGTTTATCGCGCCAAGCTACATGCAACTTAATTCCCATATTTGAGAGAATCTTGAAACACTTATCTCCATAATCATCATTACCTAATGACGTAAAAAAATGAATTTGGTTTAAAGTTAAATCAGAGAGTATTTTCGCGATAATAGATCCACCACCGGCTGGATACTCAAGGGACTTTTCAGAATGAGAAATGACTCCGGGTTTTGGTAATTGATCAACCTTTAAAAAATTTATCCACTCAACATGACCAACAATGGCAAAATTTAAATTTCCTTTTTTAAATTTATAGTCTTCAACATTATTATTCTTTTCAACAACCATAAGCTTTTAAATACTATTATTAATAGAAATATTTTTGACAAGTGAATTCATTTAACATTTTAAAAGATAATAAACAGATACTATCTTTTCTTTACCTTTTTCTATCAATTTTGGGAGCTGTTCTGCCAATGTTGGCAAATTTCGAATTTGCTAGGGAATATGGAAACAGCTTTGATATAAATAACTTCATTTCTTTAGCGAATGCAAACCCTGCAGCTCAGTCAATTTCTAGAGACTTATTAGTAGGTGCAAGCGCTATTTTTATATGGATAGTAAATGAATCAAAAAAACTAAACATGAAAAATATGTGGATTGTATACATTGGAACTTTTCTCATAGCCTTCGCATTCTCTGCACCTTTTTTCTTATTTCTAAGAGAGAGAAGAATTATTGAATTAGAAAAGATTAATTAAAATAATCTCTTAAATAGAATTGTAAAGGCAATAAAGCAACAACAAGAAATTGAAAGCCAGATTATTGAAGCATAACCAAATAGATCTAATATGCGTCCTGAAATAAATGGTCCAAAAAAATAACCCATAGCGAAACATTGTGATAGTAGAGCAAGTGCAAAACCTTTTTTATTTGAAGGAGCTATTCTGAAAACTAAATCTGTTGATGTTGGAAGAAATGAAGCAGTCCCTAAACTTACTAAAATCAATGCCAAAGAAATTAAATAAAACGCTGGGATATTTAAATAACTAGAAATAAATAATAAAAATGAAGCGAAAGAGAAATTTATTAAACTAAATTTCAAGCCAAATAATCTTTCTTTCTTAGATATCCAAGAACCGACAGGCCATTGTAAAAACAACAATAAAATTAACTGAATAGAAATTATAAGACTAATAATTTCTTTGCTTAATGCATTACGATATACTCCACCTTTAACAAGATCCAGAGGCAAAGTTACTTGTATTAAGGCTAAAGAGGTAGTTATTAATAAAATAGATAAAATTATTATTGTTGAATTTTTATTCCATTTCAATTGTCCCTGATTAATTGGATCTACTAATTTTTTTTGAAAATTTTCTAAGTTTCTTTTTATAGAAGAATTATTTCTGGATATTAAATATGTAATAACTAACATGCAAAATATATCATTTATAAATATTGATTTAGAATAGAAAAAATTCGTCATATACCCCCCTAAGAATACCCCTAGAAATATTCCTAAAGCTTCCGAACTTCTAACAAGGGCATAAGCTTTACGTGTTTCGATAGGATGACAAAAATATGGCACCCCAAACTCGGCAGCAGGCCAATATATTCCTGCAGCAGCCCCAACAAGTGATTGTCCAATTATGTACAAAAAAGTATCTCTTGAAAAAATGAGGCATAAGCTAGCGGCAATACTTAGTATTGAAGAAGTAATTATCGGAAATTGTATTTTTCCCGTTTTATTAAGATAATTACCTGTAAAGAGTCTTGTTATAGTTCCAATTATTGCTGAAATGGTAAATCCCAGGCCAATATCTGTCGCCGATAATCCTAGGTTATTAAAAATAAGTGATGTTAAATAAATAACACCTCCTGCTCCAAATGCAGCGAAAAATCTTATCTTGGTTATTAACCTCAAATGATAAGGAAATTGAATCCACCAATTTTTGCTAATTTGTAAACTATTTGGACTAATCACTAGTGAAATACATTTTTATAATTTTTTTTAGTTTTTGTGGTTTATTTTTTAATAATGGTTTAAAGGCTGCTGAAAAGATAAATATTAAGTTTGAAGAGATGGAAATCCCTCTTACTATAGAACAATTATCAAAATTAGAAAAATACAAAGATGATTCAACAGAATTAATAGATTGGTTAAAAAAAAATGGATTTATAAGAGTTTTTGAATTATCAAAATTTTTAGAATTTCCAGTTTTCAAAGAAGAGGGATTAAATAGAGAAATATTAAGAAGTTGGATAGGGCGTAAAATTCTTACAGAATTAAGCAAAAGCATTAAAGTTCCAAATGACAATAATGGAACAGAAATATATAACACTATAGAAAATTTATTAGATCAAAAAAAAGAAGTTTCAACTTTAGACATCATAAAGGCATTACCATCAGAAGAAATTTCACTAGATATTGATAATCTAATTTTAATAATTTCATCTTGGAAAAATGAATTATCAATGCAACAAGAACTGTTGTCCAAATTAAATAAACTTGAAAGAACTAAACAAAATACCTTAAAAAATACAGAAAAAAAGTCAACTAAAGATCTAATAAAAATTGTTAAAAAAATTTATGCTCCTCACCGAGTGAAACCTTTTGAAATTGAAATATGGGAAAGCGATAAAACAAATGATTATAAAGAACTGATAATTTTTATGCCAGGACTTGGAGGCGAAATTAGTAATTTCAAATGGATAGGCAACGAATTGGCTAGAAGAGGTTGGCCAATATTATTCATAGATCATAGAGGGAGTAATTTAGAATCATTCAAAGAAGTACTCAAAGGTAAGGAAACAATACCAGGAAGCGTAGATTTTTTCTTATATAGAATTAAAGATTTAGATGCTGTATTGAAAGCTCATGAAAATGGAGAATTTGGTTTACCTAATAATTCTTATATTTTAATGGGTCATTCACTTGGTGCTTTAATAGCACTTTTATATGAAGGCAATAAACCTTCTGATCATCTAGAGGACAAATGTGATTCTGCATTAGAAGACTTTGCAGTAACAAATTTATCTAAATTACTTCAATGTCAGTTGAGCGAAATACCATTCCCTAAGAGAAATAATACTTATAAGGCCAGTGCGATTATAGGTTTTAATGCATTTGGAAGTTTAGTATGGCCAAAAGAAAATAGTACAGGCATTAAAACACCAACTCTTTTAATTGGTGGTACGTATGACCTTATTACACCATTAATGAATGAACAATTTAGAGTTTTTTCTGCTTTAAATAATCCATCAAATAGATTTCTAATTATAGAAGGGGCAAGTCATTTCTCTCCAATAAGAATTAATAATAGCAATGAAGAAAATTATGACGTCTTCAAAATAAGTGAATCTTTTATTGGTTCAGAGCCAATATTAGTACAAGATTTATCTACGAAATTTATAGTTGAATTTTTAAAAAATATTAAAGACCAAAAGATTCCTACAGTAATAAAAAACCAAAGAGATTTGGGGCTTAATTTCCATCTTTTAGATCGTGAAACAATAAAAGAAATTTCCGAAAATTAGTACTCTATTCTTGGATCTAAATATGCGATTAAAATATCTACTAAGAGATTCAAAGAAACTATGAGCATAGAGGTAAAAATTACAATACCTTGAACCAGGGTATAATCTCTTTGAGAAATAGCTTCATGTAATCTTAAAGCTATACCAGGCCAAGAAAAAGTTACCTCGAACAATAGAGTCCCTCCTGCTAATGAGGCCATAGTCAAGCCAGAAATAGTGACAATTGGCAATAGAGCATTTGGCAATGCATGGTTTAAAAATATTTTTTTCCTTGATATTCCTCTAGATATAGCAGCATTTACATAGTCACTTTTTAATGTCTTATCCAAATTTACTCTTAATGAGCGGCTAAATATACCACTTAATAAAAAGCCTAGGGTAATCGAAGGAAGTGCGAGATGATAAAGACTATCTTTCAAAGCAATAATATTATTTGAAAGAAGACTATCTAAAATTAGAAAACCTGTAATTTGAGGTTGTTGCTGAAATATTGGAAATCGGCCTCCAATTGGGGAAATATTAAGAAATACAGAAAATAATAATTGCGCTAACATTGCACCCCAAAAAGGAGGGATCGCATATGTGGCAATTCCTAATATTCTCGCAATATAATCAGTCTTTTTCCCTCTATTTCTTAAGCCAAGTAATCCCAATGGGAAACCTATTAGTGTGGCACTTAATATTGAAAAGAATCCAAGCTCAAGGCTTGCAGGCAATGACTTAATAATAATATTTAGGACTGGCTCTTGGGTACTAAGAGATTGGCCAAAGTCTAAGTGCAATATATTTTTAATATATGAAAAATACTGAATTATTAAAGGTTCATTTAGCCCCAATTTATTTCTTAGAAATTCCCTAGAAACCTCATCTGCACCAGATCCAAGTATGGCATCGACAGGATCGCCCGGAGCAACTCTTAATAAAATAAAAACAAATGAAGAAATTATCCATAACATTATCGGTATTAATGAAATTTTTAATAAGGAATAATTTAGAATTTTATTTAAATTTCTACTCATTAATTAACTCAAGATCACTCAATGAAATTATTCCTGCACCATTAAAAATAGGTTTTGATATTTTATTTTGAGACCATGCTTTTTGAGAGGATATCCAAATAGGTATATAAGGTATTGAACTTGCTGCTATTTTTTCAATTTCAACAAGTTTTTCTAATCTTTTAATTCCACTTACTTTTTCACTCTCAAGAAATAAACTTTCCACTTTATTAGATCCCCAAAAACTGCCGCTGTAAACTGATTCTCCTTTTTTACATATGCCATCAACTATTTCATTACAACTTAAAAGAGGGGTGAGATAAGCCTCTGGATCTGAATAAGCCCCAGTCCAATCGAGAAGAACTGCCGTATAAATTCCTAAACTTAGATTCTTATAAACTGTTGTAGATTCAACCCCATTGAGTTCAATCTCAATACAATCTTTCAAAGAACTTTTAATTTCTTCTTGCCATGTCAGAGCAATAAGCTTGTCAGCTGGTACATTCGATCTATAAGTAAGGGGTATTTTTAGAATATTTCCATTGCAATAATTTTCTTTTTGCAATAACCTTCTCGCTTCTAAATAATCATATTTAGGCCACGGTTCTTGATTATCTTTTTTTAATATCGGAGGGATAATTGATCTAGATGGCTTCCTTAATCCATAACTTACTTTCTCACTAATCAATTTTCTATTAAGACTTTTTGCCAAGGCCAGTCTTAAACTAAGATTACTTAAGGGATAAGAACTAGTTTTAAGGCTTATAAAACTTAATTCAGTGAAAGGACTATTACCTTCATTAAACTGTTTATTTTTGCTTAAATTATTTAAACTTTTTCTCTGACTATCATCAATTGAATTTGATAAAAGCACATCAATTTGTTTACTTTTTAAAGCCCCAAAAAGAGAGGATGAATTTGAATATCCTACAAAATTAACACCTTTATTTAATGGCTTTTCACCCCAATAATTCAAATATGGATCAATTGATTGAACTTCATTAGAAAAACTGGTCAGGACATACTTGCCAGTGCCAACGAATTTTTCATTTAGAAACTTATCAGAATATTGTTTGTAAAATGTAGGAGATATTGGAGTTAAATTTACTGATGTGAGTAAACCATTTAAAGAACTTGATGGTTTATTCAAATTTATTATGATTGAATATTCACTTGGCGTTTCTATTGATTTAATCTTATTTCCTAAAATATAGTTCATGGTTCCAATTCTTTTGAATCTATCAAAGGTAAACTTCATAGCATTTGAGTTAAATGAAGTTCCATCGTGAAAAAAAACATTTTTTCTTAAATTGATAGTTATTTGAAGTCTATCCTTTGAAATAATTGGCATCCCCGAGGCCAATTCAGGGATTAATTCTCCATCAGAATTTAATTCATATAATGTGTCTCCAAGAGAACTGATTAATTGAATTGCTTTAAGAGTATTTGCTCTAGCTGGGTCTAGAGATTCAATTTTTCCAGAACTTGCTACGATGATTTTTTTAAATATTCTTTTTGAGCCGCAAGAATTCTGTAAAAAAGAAATTAAAATAATAAATATTGATAAAACAAATTTTTTTTTCATATTTCATAATTACTTATTTCTTTTGTAGAATTATTTGAGCAGAAAATTTGTAAGGTGATTTGACTTATTTCTAAAGCAAATGTTTTTTTTGAATTACAAGCAAAAGGCCACTCTCTCACCCAACAAATTTCTTTAACTGTATTTAAACCTATTACTTGAAAAGTCTTATTGCTATTTTTAATTTTTACGCAAGCACCTTTATAAAGTTTTTCAGAAAAAATTAAATTATTATTTTCAATATTATTACCTAATAGTTTTGAATGAATCATTAAGGTGCTAAAACCAAACACTTACTTTCTTCGGTTTACCAAGCTATACAGAAATTTGCAAACTATTTTTTTAAATACAACTTAATTGACTTGCAATAATTTTGACTTCATTTAGCGAATTTATTTCATCTTTCGATCTCTCAAAATCTCCATTATTTACCTCATGAGTTATAACGACAATTTCAGCTTTGTCCTCACTTGCATCAAGTTGAACAATTGATTCGATTGATACATTATTCTTTCCAAAAATATCTCCAATCTTTCCTATTACACCTGGACTATCAAGACAAATAATTCTAAGGTAATTTTTTTTATTTATTTGTGAGGGGCTTATTATGTGGCAGTTTCTCCAGAAATCGAAAGATAATAATGGATCAATTGAATTATTATTTTTCACTGTAGCAGCATGCAGATTTAATATATCTGATACTACTGATGCAGCAGTTGGGCCACTGCCTGCACCTGGACCATATAACATTATCTCTCCAAGAGGATCAGCCTCTATCAATAAGGCATTATTAACTCCCTTAACTGTTGCCAATGGATGAGATTTTGGAATCAAAGAAGGTCCTACCCAAATATTCAAAGCGAGTGAATCATTACTATTAATTTGTTCCCTTTCGGAGAGGGCTAAAAGTTTTATTTCAAACCCTAATTTATTGGCATATTCGATATCCTTTAGATTAATTTTACTAATTCCCTCAGAATGAATCTCCTCTCTTTTGATTTTCCCTCCAAATGCAAGTTCACTAAGAATTGAAATCTTATCAGCAGCATCATGGCCCTCAACATCTGCAGTCGGATCAAATTCTGCATACCCAAGGCTTTGTGCCAATTTTAAGGTCTCCTTGTAATCAGCTTTTTCATTTGTCATCTTTGAAAGAATAAAATTTGTTGTGCCATTTATTATCCCTGTCATTTTTTTTATGCTGTTACTTTTTAATGATCTTTTTAAGGGTTCAATTATTGGAATCCCCCCGCAAACTGCCGCCTCTGACAATATATAAACTCCTTCTTTAGATGCAGTTTTATATATTTCTTCTCCATATCTTGCAATGACTGCTTTATTTGCTGTAACAACAGATTTACCTAATTTTAATGATTCCAGAATAATATCCTTCGCCAAATCAATCCCACCCATTACTTCAACAATTACATCTATAGAGGGGTCATTAATTAATTTAAATGGATCATCAGTTAATAAATTATTATCTATCTCAATATCCCTTTTTTTATTAAGATCTTTAACTGCTATTTTTACAATTTCTATTTCATTTAGAATTGGATGTGTATCAACTTCAGAACTTAATATTTTATAAATTCCTGAACCTACAGTTCCAAAACCTACAATTCCAATTTTACTTTTTCTCATTTTTTATTTCTTTTAACTTTGAGTTTAATTTTATATTATTAGGCCAACAAAAATTCATTTGCTTGAGACTGCATTTTCAATAATATGTTTAAAAAACCATTTGATCGTGATGGTGTTAGGCTTGCTTTCAAACCAGTATCTTCTATAAATTTCTTATCTATTTTAACAACCTCATTTGGTGTTAATTCATTTAACCCAGTAATTAAGAATGCTAATAAACCTTTGGTTATTAGGGCATCAGAATATCCTTCCCAAAATAATTTACCGCCTTTAATATTTGCCTTAACAAAAACTTCTGAAACGCATCCCTTAACTTTATTTTCTTCAACAAGGATTTCACTATCTGGCTCTTTCAATTTTTTGCCTAACCACAAAATGTATTCATATTTTCTTTTTGGATCTTCTGATTTCTTCAACTTTTCTAATAACTTTGATAAATTATTGTATTTTTCCTGATTTTCCATTTTTTAAAACTATAAATTAATCATTCCATTAGTTTTCTATTATACAAATATTTCTTTCTCTGTGATAAAGCCTGATAAAGGAATATCCCACTCAGCTCTGGTTAATGGAATCGTACTTACACAATTAGAGGTTAATACTCCAATGCATGGAACATTTCTCCAATCATTATGTCTCCTTAACTTATCAAAATAACCTCCTCCATAACCTAATCTTGTTAAATTTTTATCAACGGAAAGACATGGAACGAGTATCATGCTTATCTGCAAATAACTTAATGGGGAAGAGTTATTTGGACTTAGTATCCCCTCAGAATCCTTGGTAAGAGGTTTTTCATCCCATGGATAAAATAACAACTCTTTTTTATCTTTACATCTAGGCAAAGCTAAAGAAAATTTTTCCTTAAGACCTCTTATATCTACTTCATTTTTTAGAGGCCAATATATTGCTATATAACCTATATTTTTATATCCCTTAACAAATGAATCTACATATAATCTTACATTCTTTTCTACATTTTCTCTTTGATTAAGAGAAATCCCATCTCTCAGTTTTCTATACGTATCCCTCTCCAATTTCTTATTTTTAAAGATCGTCATATCAAATTTTCAGTTAAAGCCATCTTCATTGAGTTTTGTGAGTGCTATAGCCAATGCATCTGCTGAATCATCAGGTTTTGGAGGTTTGTTAAGATCTAAGTTATACATAACAGCATCAAGAATATCTTTCTTAGATGCCTTTCCAGATCCAGCAATTGTTAATTTTATCTGAGCAGGTGAATATTCACTAACATGAATTTTTTAGAGGCCAATACCATCATAATCACGCCTCTAGCCTGCACCACACTAATGGTAGTGCTTGACCTGTAAAAGAAAAATTTTTCTACCGCCGCTGCTGTTGGGTTCCAATGATTTATTAATTCATTAAGATCTTGGAATATCTCATAAAGTCTATCTTCTTCTTTTTTACCTTTATCTGTCTCAATAACACCGCAATCTAATAATATCTTTCTTTCATTTTCTATTTCAATTATTCCATAACCAACTCTAGCTAATCCAGGGTCAATCCCAATTATTCTCACTGTTATTAAGCTTCAGCAGATAATTGAAATTTTGAAAGATTTTCTTTGTCATCTAAATCGAATACTTTACAAAAAGCTTGAATTACTTTTTCGCCTGAATCAACTTGTTCTAGCGGATCTTTTCTTAGTCTATGCCTTAAAGAACAAGAAATAACCCTTGCGATGTCATCTTCTTTCACTTCAGTTCTACCCTCAAAGGCGGCGATTGCCCTTGCAGACCTATTTGTAACAATATCTCCGCGTAAACCATCAACATCTAATTCTCCGCAGATTGCAGAAATATTCAATCTTAGGTCATCGTCCATTTGAACAGAATTTAATATTTCTTGTGCTTTAATAACCTTTTGTTGAAGTTCATCCTGTTGTTTCTCAACACTCAATGAAAACTCATCAGGATTATCGTCAAAAGAAGTTCTTTGATCTACTACTTGAACTCTTAATTCAGCATCTCTAACTGTCTTAACCTCAACACTCATTCCAAACCTATCCAATAGTTGAGGCCTTAATTCTCCTTCTTCTGGATTGCCTGAACCAATAAGGACAAACCTCGCAGGATGTCGAACTGAAACTCCCTCCCTTTCAACTGTATTCCATCCGGAAGCAGCCGAATCTAGAAGTACATCAACTAAATGATCATCAAGCAAATTCACTTCATCAACATATAGTAAACCCCTATTAGCTTTAGCCAACAATCCAGGTTCGAATGCCTTAACACCTTCACTCAAAGCCTTCTCTATATCAATGGTTCCACAAAGCCTGTCTTCAGTAGCGCCTAAAGGCAAGTCAACCATAGGTACTTGTTTTTGAATACTCTCTAGATTTTCTCCTTGAGTAATTTTTTCCAAAACTTCTTTACTTTGTAAATCAGGATCGATTAGAGAACTATTATATGGATCGTCTTTAACAACCTCGATTGCAGGCAACAAATCAGCCAAGGCTCTTATCGTAGTAGACTTTCCAGTCCCTCTATCGCCCATTATCATCACACCACCAATTCTTGGATCAATAACATTTAACAAGAGAGCCAATTTCATTTCTTCTTGACCAATTACAGCTGTAAAAGGGAAAACTCTTCTTTTCTTCGTTGTAGGCACAGTTTTAGTTTTCTTAAATAATCAAATAATCAATAGATGCTACTTCAGAAAATGTTTTTAGTAAATATCCCTTTCAAATTAAAACTACAAAGAAATAAAATCTAATGTAATTAATTAGATAGCTAGTTTCTTTTTGAATTGTCCAAAAACCAGTTTATTTGATGGACAATTCCTCTTAAAACATTTATTTCGTGCATTGATGTATTTGCCCTCAAAATAAAATTTTTAAATTTACTGATTTTTGCCTTAGAGGTATGTTTTAAGAGATACCCAACTCGCAAAAGCATTTCCTCTATCTCCACAAATGTATAATGAACTTCTTTCGATGATGCCAAGTTAAAAACTTTTAATTCATTATTTAGATTCTTTTTAGAAGACTTATTTAATTCATACAAAACTATTGAAACAGCATGAGAAAGATTTAATGAAGGATTGTTCTGAGAAGTTGGAATATTAAAAGTTTTATTTGCCAGAAGCAATTCACTGTTAGTTAAACCTCTATCTTCTCTACCAAATATAATTGCTAAATTATTTATCTTCTTAAAGGATAAAGTCCAATCAAATATATCTTCAGATGAAACAAAAAATGAATCTTTCTTTACATCAATCCTTCCACAAGATGCTAAAACTAAATCACAATCAAAAATTGCTTTTTGAAGATCATCAAAAACCTTACAATGATTAAGAAATTTTTGACCTTTAAGAGCCATTTTTTTTGCTTCTAAAGAAAATATGTCGCATTTAGGAGAAACAATTCTTAATTCATCAACTCCAAAATTACTACATAATCTAGCAACGCTGCCTACATTTAAAGGGCCACTTGGTTCAACTAAAATTACCTTTAAATTAGAAAAGTTTTTCCCCAAAATCATTCAAGGCTATGAAGATATTTTAATAAATTGGACATATTTACAGGATCAATTTCAAAACTTGGCATAGGAGGAGTCAGGCCTCCAGTCACTTGTTTTATTATCTCTTTATCATTTAGACGTTGAGTTATTGAGTGTAAGTCTGGCCCCACTAATCCTCTTGCTGTAATTCCATGACATCCAACACAATTTATCTTAAAAAGAGCATCTCCTTCCTCAGCAGAACCATTAAGCTCAAGAGTTTCAATGATATATTTGTTATTTTCATGATGTTTTACAAAAAATATTGAAAAACAAATTAATAAAACCCCAAATACTACAAAAACAATTTTTAAGAATTCTCTCTTAAAGTCTCTTTCTGCTGCAGTTGATGAAGATGTTGACACAAAAAATAGTCTCTATGTAACAATTGTGAGTAATAAATTTAAAAAAGGCAAAAAAATGATCGAGCCTCTTCTATGTGGAATTGTTTTAGGTTTAGTCCCAATAACTCTTCTTGGATTATTTGTAAGTGCATGGAATCAATACAGAAGAGGTTCAGGGATGCTGGACATTGATTAAAAATGTTAATCTTGACTGCCCATAATTTCGTACATCTATAGTTTCCCACAAAGTACTTTTTTTAATAAATAGATTTGGAGAATGTTCACAAATAACTGTTGAATCTTTTTTTAAAAAATTACATTTAAATAATTGATTTAAAAGTAATTCATGGAAATCCACATCATATGGAGGATCTAGATAAACAAAATCAAATTTTAATTTGCTAAAGTCCATCTTTCTAGATGATAAGTTTCTCTCATAATTAGGTTTTGTCCATTTCAAAACGTCTTTACAAATAACTTCGATATCATTTCTCCTATTCTCTATATTTTCCAATGAGAGTAAATTTTCTAAGCAAACTTTTGAGTTGATTTTGTTTTTTTCAATTGCAATTATTTTTCTCGCCCCATGATTATAGGCTTCACAAGATATGGCCCCAGTTCCACTAAATAAATCTAACCAGTTACTATTTTCAACTCTTTTGTTCAATATATTAAATATGGCCTCTCTCACTCTCAAAGTTGTAGGTCTGGTATAAGAATTATTTGGACTTTGGAGTTTTTTACCACCTATTAATCTTAAGTTAGCCTTCATCACTAAGCATCTGTTATTGAATATTACTCAGCCATCTTCTCAAGAGTTTTTCACCGGTTTTTCCAGATTTTTCCGGATGAAATTGACAGGCCAATAAATTATCATTCTCTATCATTGCAGTTAATTTTTCAGAGCCATAATCAACCTGAGCTGCAATAATATTTAAGTCATCTGGGATTGCATGATAGGAATGTACGAAATAGACCCAATTATTTAATTCTTCAATCCCAATTAAAGTATTATTTTTTGTAGGTATAAGTTGGCACCAACCCATGTGTGGGATTCTTTGGTTAACAATATTGGGTATATTTTTAATTTTTCCTTTTAAAATTCCCAGCCCTTGAACTTTTCCTTCATCACTAGATTCAAAAAGTAGTTGGAGACCTAAACATATCCCAAGAAAGGATTTCCCACTTTTAATCCAATTTTTCAAATCAGTTATCAAATCAGTATTTATGAGATTCTTCATCGCTGGATCAAAGGCTCCAACCCCTGGAAGTATTATCGCCTTACAAAGCTTGGAATCATTAAAGTTTTTAATTAATATAATTTCTTCACCAAGACTTTCTAGAGATTTTGTAACAGAATGGATATTCCCCATTCCATAGTCTATTAGTCCAATCTTATGCAAAGCTTATAAATTTATAAATGCTTAGTTAAAGTACTCGAAAGAGTTGCTTTTGGCACAGCACCAACAACGGTATCAACCTTTTGACCTCCTTTAAAGATCATTAATGTAGGAATACTTCTAATTCCGTATTGACTGGCTACATTTGGATTCTCATCTGTGTTTAATTTAAAAACTTTAATTTTCCCTTCAAAGTCTTTTGAGATTTCTTCTACAACAGGTGCAACCATCCTGCATGGACCACACCATGGTGCCCAAAAATCAACCAATACTGGTAGATCACTTTGCAGTACATCCTTGTCAAATGAAGAATCAGTTACGGCTGGAGCTGATGACATAATTTAAGTATTCCTTTTTGAAAATTTAGCAGGCAATTCTTTTAAGTGACGATTTCATTACAGATTAAATGATATAAGTAACAAAATATCTAAAAAAGCCCGATTAATCGGGCGATTTAGTGTGTGAGGAGTATGGGGTTTCCCCCATCATTTCATAATAACTCCTAATTAGAAAATTTTTCAAATTAATACTTAATTCACTAAGGATTTACAATTATGCTCCAAGTGAATTACTTACCCATCCCAAGCTGCTGAGCTTTTTGATAAACCTTACCTTCTGTGAGTAGAGATGGTGCTATAACTATTTGAACTTCTTGCATTTCTTTAATATTTTTTGCCCCAAGAGTACTCATTGAGGTTCTAATGGCTCCTACTAAGTTATGTGTTCCATCATCAAGTAAGGCAGGGCCTTTAATTATTCTTTCTAAGGATCCTGTAGAACCAACCTCAATTCTTGTGCCCCTTGGCAATACTGGACTTGGAGTAGCCATGCCCCAGTGAAATCCTTTACCTGGAGCGTTTGAGGATTTAGCGATTGGGGATCCAATCATTACGGCATCTGCTCCACATGCTAAACATTTACAGATATCTCCGCCAGTTATAATTCCTCCATCACCAATAATAGGAATATAACGACCACTTTCATTAAAGTAATCATTTCTTGCCGCACTACAATCAGCAATTGCAGTTGCTTGAGGGATTCCAATTCCCAATACTCCTCTTGATGTACATGCTGCTCCAGGTCCTATCCCAACCATCAATCCTGCAACTCCAGCATCCATGAGAAGTTTTGCAACTTCGTAAGTAACACAATTACCCGCTATAACTGGGACATTCATAGATTGACAGAGATCTTTAATATTTAAGGTTTCCTTACCTTCCATACCAACATGTTCAGTTGAAACAACTGTTCCTTGAAGAAAAAATAAATCTATATTGGAGTTATTAAGTGTTTCTTTAAACTTAATGGCAGCTTGAGGCGTCCCACTAAAAGCTGCTATACCTCCTCTTTCTTTAACCTCATTTATTCTTTGTACAATCAATCCCTCCTTGACCGGTTCACTATATATTTTTTGCATTAATGGAACAAAATCATTCTTCCCGACTGATGCTATTTGATTCAATATTTCATCAGGGTTTTCATATCGTGTTTGTATGCCCTCCATATTAATAACCCCTAGGGAACCTAATTTTGTGAGTTCTACAGCTGTATTAACATCGACAACACTATCCATGGCACTAGCGACGATCGGAACTTCTCTATTGAAATTACCTATTGACCAAGAAGGATCAGTCAAATCGTAATCAAGTGTTCTATTACCAGGGACTAAAGCTATTTCATCGATGCCATAAGCCCGTCTGACTTTTTTATTTAAACCAAGTTCAATATTCACGGTAGTTTTCTTTTATTCTGATTAAATTAACAACTAAAGGGGTAATAAGCCAAGGTTTATTCAAAAACAACAGGTTTTGTTTTGTTTTGTGTGTAAATGTGAGTATTTGGGAATTAAATAAATCTTTTTTTTTATTCATTATGACAATCAGCGATTATTATTAAAGAAAGGATTTTTGTATGTCTGATATTTTAGATTCCGATAACTCAGGATTAAGCGAAGATAACGACCGAATTATTCAGACTGACCTAAGAAATGAGATGTCTCGTTCATACCTTGAGTATGCAATGAGCGTTATAGTTGGTCGTGCTCTACCAGATGCAAGAGATGGATTAAAACCTGTTCACAGAAGAATTCTTTATGCAATGTATGAACTCGGTTTGACTAGTGGTAGACCCTACAGAAAATGTGCAAGAGTTGTAGGAGAAGTACTTGGTAAATACCATCCTCATGGCGATACTGCTGTTTATGATGCTTTGGTTAGGATGGCCCAGGATTTCTCTATGAGGATGCCACTCATAGATGGCCATGGAAACTTTGGTTCTGTTGATAACGACCCCCCAGCAGCAATGAGATATACAGAATCTCGTTTACAGTCCCTTACGGATGAAAGTTTATTAGAGGATATTGAATCTGAAACTGTAGATTTCGCCGATAATTTTGACGGTTCTCAGCAAGAGCCAACAGTTCTACCTGCTAGGATCCCTCAACTACTTCTAAATGGATCATCTGGAATAGCAGTAGGAATGGCAACTAATATTCCACCTCATAACTTAGGGGAATTAATTAATGGTCTTAAATCAATAATCCAAACCCCTTCAATTAAAGATAGTGAACTTTTTGAAATAATTAAAGGTCCTGATTTTCCTACAGGTGGTCAAATCTTAGGCAGAGACGGTATAAAAGAAACATTCAAAACAGGAAGGGGATCAATAACCATGAGAGGGGTAGCAAATATTGAGCAAATTAAATCCATTGGTAGAGCAGAGAAAGATGCAGTAATAATTACAGAGCTTCCATTTCAAACCAATAAAGCTGCATTGATAGAAAGAATAGCTGACTTGGTTAATGAAAAAAAATTAGAAGGTATTTCTGATATCAGAGATGAAAGTGATCGTGATGGGATGAGGATAGTTATTGAACTAAAAAGAGATGCCTACCCACAAGTAGTTTTAAATAATTTATTTAAGCTAACACCTCTACAAAATAACTTTAGTGCAAATATCCTTGCTCTAGTAAAAGGAGAGCCCACAACACTCTCACTTAGGAAAATGTTAGACGTTTTTCTAGATTTTAGGGTTGAGACAATAAGACGAAGAACAACATTTTTATTAAAAAAGGCAGAAGAAAGAGATCATATTGTAAAAGGTCTTTTATTGGCCTTAGATTCTATGGATGAAATTATAAATCTAATAAGATCAGCGAAAGATTCAATATCAGCTCGTGAAAAATTACAAAACGACCATACATTATCATCTATACAAGCAGATGCAATTCTACAAATGCAGTTAAGAAGATTAACAGCACTTGAAGCAGATAAAATCAAAGGGGAACATAATGAGTTAACCCGAAAAATAAATTCATATCAGGAAATATTAAATAGTAAAGAAAGAATTTTTGAAATTATTCTTGAAGAACTCAATAAAATCGATGAAAGATTCTCTTCTCCTAGGAAAACAGAAATACTAGATTTAGGCGGCGGATTAGATGATATTGATCTCATAGCTAATGACAGATCCGTAGTTCTATTAACTGAAGCAGGTTATTTAAAAAGAATGCCTGTTAATGATTTTGAATCTACCAGTCGTGGTTCAAGGGGTAAAGCTGGCACAAAAACCAAAGAAGATGATGACGTGAAATTATTTATAAGCTGTAACGATCATGATACTCTTTTGCTTTTCAGCGATAGAGGAGTAGCTTATGCTCTCCCAGCATATAGGGTTCCTATGAGTAGCAGAACAGCAAAAGGGACTCCATCAGTTCAACTACTCCCAATTCCAAGAGAAGAAAAAATAACTTCACTAGTTGCTGTTGATTCTTTTGTTGACCATCGTTATTTATTAATGCTAACCAAAGCTGGCTTTATAAAAAGAACTGCACTTTCTGCGTTTTCAAAAATTCGCTCAAATGGGCTAATAGCAATTAATCTTGAGGATGGAGATGCCCTAACCTGGGTCAGATTATCAAAAGAAGGTGATAGTGTTTTAATTGGATCTAAAACAGGAATGGCGATTCATTTCAGACTAGATATCAATGAATTAAGACCACTTGGTAGAACAGCAAGAGGGGTTAAATCTATGAACTTAAGAGAAGGAGACAATCTGGTTTCTATGGATGTTTTAACATCTAATTTGGTTGATCAATTAGCTAAAATTGAAGATCTCACAGAAGATCTTGATGATAATGATGAGGAAAACTCTTCAGATGGTCCATGGGTATTAATAGCCAGTGCATTTGGACTAGGGAAGAGAGTACCCGTAGCTCAGTTTAGATTACAAAAAAGAGCAGGCATGGGTTTGAGAGCAATAAAATTTAGAATTAAAGATGATCAGCTAGTTTGTTTGAAGGTCCTTGGCGAGGGAGAAGAATTACTACTTGTGACAGAAAAAGGCGTAATAGTAAGAACTAACGCAGATAAAATCTCTCAGCAATCGAGGGCAGCTACAGGAGTAAAATTACAAAGATTAGATGACGGTGATCATTTATCTGAAGTGGTATTGGTACCTCGTGAACAAATAAATGAAAAAGACCAACCTAGCTCAGTTGAACAAAATTAAAAGCCTTATGGTTTGCTAAATAATATGGAAATACTTGATATTTTAATTTTAGGTTCAGGTCCTGCAGCATTATGTTTAGCTTCAGAATTAGCGAAGCAGGATCTAAAAATTAAGGGAATATCAACAAAATCTCCAAATGAAAAATGGGAGAATACATATGGTATTTGGGCCTCTGAATTAGAAGAATTAGGGTTAGAGTCCTTGTTATCTCATAGATGGTGTAAAACAGTTAGTTTTTTTGGAGATGGGGAAAATAAAAAAGGGGATACTCCGACAAATCACAACTACGATTATGGTTTAATAAATCAAGAAGCCTTTCAAAATGAGCTTTTAAAAATATGTAAAGGGATTGAATGGTTGAATGAAACAGCAAAAGACATTAAAGAAAAAAATAAACTCTCTGAGGTAACTTGTTTTTCAGGTCTCAAAATAAAGGCGAGATTAGTTATAGACGCAAGTGGTCATAAAAGTAATTTTGTAAAAAGACCATTTCAAAATGAAATCGCTCAACAAGCTGCTTACGGAATTGTAGGTAAATTTACATCACCACCCGTTAATAAAGAACAATTTGTTTTAATGGATTTTCGTCCAAATCATTTAAACAATGAAGAAAAGTTATCATCTCCTTCCTTTCTTTATGCAATGGATCTTGGCAATGAGACTTTTTTTGTTGAAGAAACTTCATTAGCTAGTTATCCTGCATTATCCCAAGAAAATCTTAAAAAAAGACTTTATAAAAGACTTAATAGTAAGGGTATTGAGGTAAGTGAAATTTTTCATGAAGAGAATTGCCTTTTCCCTATGAATTTACCTCTTCCATTTAAAAAACAATTTGTACTTGGTTTCGGAGGGGCTGCAAGTATGGTTCATCCTGCATCAGGATACATGGTTGGATCTTTATTAAGAAGGGCTCCACTTCTTGCACAAAAATTAGCAATCTTTTTAAAAGAACCTCATCTAAGTTCACTAGAGTTAGCTTCAAAAGGTTGGGAAATCCTATGGCCTTACGAGTTAACTCAAAGGCATAAACTTTACCAATACGGTCTAAGAAGATTGATGAGTTTTGACGAAAGTAGATTAAGAAGCTTTTTCTCAAATTTCTTTAGATTATCAACCAATGAATGGGTAGGTTTTCTTACTAATACACTTCCACTTCCAAAACTAATTTACGTGATGAGTAAGATGTTTATAAATTCACCTCTTAAAGTAAAACTAGGAATGCTCAAGTTAAATTAGTATTTTTATTTTCGCCAATCATCAATATTAATATTTTGGAAGACTTTATCCTCTTCCTCAATATCTTCAAGAAATTTTAAATTAATATTAGAATGATTTTTAATCATTTCAATCAATTTCCAGAACCTGAATAAGTGCCTTTCTATTCTCTCTTTTGCGAGTTCAGTTGTGGTTCCAGCTCTTAGAATAAAACTCCAATCAGAAGACTCAGAAAGAAGTAGTTCTCTTGCAGCTTGCTTGAAGAGTCTTAGAGATAAATCATTATTAAAATTTTCCAAGCACAAATCTACAAATGTTGAGCCTGCCTTTGTGATTTCTGGAACGATCCATGCATTTGAATCGTTAATCCAGTAATTATGGTAACCACCTTGCCCCCAGCTTGATGGCGATGGATCACAAATCTGAAGATTTGGTTTTTGCACTAAGAATTCTTTTAAATTTGTAAGCTTAATTGAATATTTACTAGAGTTTTTTAAAATATTTTCAATAAAAAAAGGTCCCTCATACCACCAATGACCAAATAACTCAGCATCAAATGGAGCTACCAATAAAGGCTTAAAAGAAGAGGATAAAGTCAATTTTTCAAGTTGTTTGGATCTCGCTAGAAGATAGGCATCAGAATGTTCTGCCGCCTTATTTTTGGCTTCATTTTCAAGGTAAAACTCTTTTTCCCCTAAAGATATGTTTTCATCTGTAATCTTATGAAACTTTAAACCTAAAGGTCTTTTTGTTGAAATACCCTTCTTTTGGAGCTTTGAGAGAGGTAATTCCCAACCCAAATCTTTATGAAATTCCCTATAGACTTTGTCGCCCGGGAACCCATCCTTAGAAGACCAAACGGGCAAGGTTGACTCACTATCTCTCCCGAAAAATGCCACTCCTTTTTTCGAGCATATTGGAGCATATACACCATACCTAGGCCTTGGTGTAGAGTTCAGTATCCCGTGTCCGTCTAAGATTGTATATCTAATTCCAGAATTAAATAGTATTTCATCTAAACCCTCATAATATGCGCATTCAGGTAACCAAATACCTAAAGGCTTTGTTTCAAAAATATTTTCATGGCTCCTAATGGCTGTATTGATTTGTCCTTTTACTGTTTCAGGATTCTCCCTTAAAATTGGAAGATATCCGTGAGTAGCAGCACAAGTAAGAATATCCAAATTTCCAGAGTTATTTAAAACCCTAAACTTCCCAATTAAATTTCCAGAACATTTTTGCCAGTATAAGTATTTATCATTAAGGTTATTTATTAAAAAGGCAGAGGCATTTTTTTCTACTAATGGCAGTTCTTTTAGGAAATCATTCCTTGTTTTAATCCAGCTTGGGAAAGTTTCTTGAATTTGTTTATTATTTAGAAGTGATAATAATGTTGGAGACAAACTAATAGTAAGTTTTGTATTTTCAGGATTTTCATTTTTGGAGGATTCTATTGATTGAAGTAGTGGTATATAACATTCCAGAATCGCCTGAAATAACCAATCTTCTTCTAAGGAGTTTTTTTCATTCTTTCTGACATAAGGTAGATGAGCATGTAAAACTATTGCTAACTGGCCTAAAAAATTATTTTTAGAGTATTTCCCATTCATACTTTTTAAATTTATGCCTATAGTTCTATAAAAAATCGAAATTTTTTTTATAAAAATAAATGCTTTAATCCTAAAAGAATACTTTAAAAATTTAAGTAATTGATTTTTTTTTTCAGAATTTTAACCAATATTATTTAAGTTATAAACTTTCAGGAAATTTTTATTGAAGTATATCTAGTCAATTTTTTTTAATTAGCTTAATATGAGATTAGGTTATTGCTTCTGATGTCAAAAGATCCTGGAAGAATTTTGATATTTGATACAACTCTTCGAGATGGAGAGCAATCTCCTGGTGCCAGTTTAAATCTCGAAGAAAAACTTGCTATCGCCCATCAATTAGCAAGATTAGGAGTAGATGTCATTGAAGCTGGATTCCCTTTCGCAAGTCCAGGAGATTTTAAAGCTGTTAATAAAATTGCTAATGCAGTAGGAAAAGAAAATGGCCCTATAATATGTGGTTTAGCTAGAGCGTCTAAAGGAGATATAAAAGCATGTTATGAAGCAGTTAACCCAGCTCCCAAGAAAAGAATACACACTTTTATTGCGACAAGTGATATTCATCTTAAACATAAACTTAAAAAATCCAGAAAAGATGTTCTTCAAATAGTTCCAGAAATGGTTAATTATGCAAAATCCTTAGTAGATGATATTGAGTTTTCTTGTGAAGATGCCTCAAGGAGTGATCCTGAATTTTTATATGAAGTAATTCAACTAGCAATCAATGCAGGAGCGACAACAATAAATATCCCTGATACTGTTGGATTTACAACTCCTAGTGAATTTGGCAAACTAATTGCCGATATAAATAAAAATGTTCCAAATATTGACGAGGCAGTAATCTCGGTTCATGGCCATAATGATTTGGGTTTAGCAGTAGCCAATTTTCTTGAGGCAGTAAAAAATGGAGCGCGACAACTAGAATGTACTATTAATGGAATTGGAGAAAGAGCCGGGAATGCCTCTCTAGAAGAATTAGTAATGGCACTTCATGTTAGGAAAAGTTTTTTTAATAGTTTTTTCAAAAGAAATCCAGATTCCCCAACTCCTCTTACGGCTATAAGAACAGAAGAAATAACAAAAACCTCAAGACTTGTTTCAAACCTTACTGGAATGACTGTACAACCTAATAAAGCAATTGTAGGAGCCAACGCTTTTGCTCATGAATCGGGCATTCATCAGGATGGAGTTTTAAAAAATAGACTAACTTACGAAATTATCGATGCAAAAACTGTTGGTTTGAGTGACAACAAAATATCTTTAGGGAAACTAAGTGGAAGAAGTGCGGTAAGAGCAAGATTAGAAGAGATGGGATATGACTTGAGCCGAGAAGATTTAAATGATGCTTTTGCTCGTTTTAAGGATTTAGCTGACAGGAAAAGAGAAATTACTGATAGAGACTTAGAAGCAATTGTTAGTGAACAAGTTCAGCTCCCAGAAGCTAAATTTCAATTAAGTCTTGTACAAGTAAGTTGTGGTAACGCCTCTAAACCTACTGCTACCATTTCACTTTTAAACACGGAAGATAATAGTGAGGATACTGCTGTATCAATAGGGACTGGGCCCGTTGATGCTGTATGCGAGGCTTTAAATAAATTAGCTAAAGTTCCTAATGAATTAATTGAATTTTCTGTTAAGTCGGTAACAGAAGGCATTGATGCTTTGGGCGAAGTAACAATAAGAATTAGAAGAGATAATAAAATATATTCTGGTCATTCTGCTGATACAGACGTTGTGGTTGCTGCAGCGAATGCTTACGTTAATGCTTTAAATAGACTTGTATTTTCAGAGAAAAAAAATTCAATTCATCCACAATTTGATAATTTAGAGAATTCTGATAATAAATTTCTACCTAATCCTACAAATTAAATTTTTTCTTGGGATTATTAAGTAGCATTAAAAAAAGTCTCTTAATACTGTAGATTAAAATAATAGTTAAAGCAGTAAATAATGAGAGAAAGAGTACTTGGATATTGGGCACTTTCGTGGGTTGGCTTAATCGGCAACATAATAGCACTTCCAATAATCGCAATAATAATAAGTTATGGGCCTCCACTAAAAGTAGCGAACATAACTCTTGCCATAAGTCTTGGATGGCCTGCTGCAATCGTTGGAATAGTCTCTTCAGCAGCTCTTTTAGCAGAGAAAAAATGGGGAGTAACTTTAACTTTGGTATCTTTATCAATGGTAATTTCTGGTATGGGTCCTTATTCAGTTGTAAGGCTCATAACTCTTCAAGATATTTATGGAGTTGGTGGGTTTACTCTTTTAACAACATTATTAAGTACGCTAGCTCTCCTTTATTGGTGTAATCCGAAACATCGAAGAAGTATTAGGTTATAAAATTAAGAGAAAGTATTATTCTTACTTGTTGGATACTGAATTCTTCTGTGTCTGATTCTTTTCCACACATTCAAGAAAGCCCTTTTTATTAGAAAAATTTCTCCTTTCGATAAATTACTATCATCTAATTGCCCATCTTTTTTACGTGAGTAGATGATATTAGAGATTGTTTTCAAAGCTTCTTTATCAGTTGCATTAATATTCATAGCTCTTAGCGCTGCTTCACATCCATCGGCAAGCATTAAAATAGCTGTTTCTTTGGACTGAGGAATAGGGCCTTTATATCTAAAATAATTTTCATTAATGTTGAGATTTTTTTCTTGCGCTTTTTGAAAAAAATATCCCATTTTAAGAGTACCTTGATGTTCAGGAATAAAATTAGCTATCAGTTTAGGTAGTCTATTTTTTCTTGCAAAGTTCAATCCTTCATCAACGTGAGCCTGTAACACTTCTGCACTTTTAATAGGATCATCTAATTCGTCATGCGGATTTTTTGAACCATCCTGATTTTCAATAAACCAATTAGGTGCATGTAATTTACCAACATCATGATATAACGCTCCAGTTTTAATAAGATCAATATCACCACCAATCATTCTTGTTGCTTCCTCTGCCAAACCACATATAAGTAAGGTATGTTCAAAAGTCCCAGGAGCTTCTAGAGACAATCTTCTAATTAGAGGTTTCTCCTTATCAGCCAATTCGAGCAATCTTGCTTTAGTTAATAATCCGAATATCGATTCAAAAATAGGAATAAATAAAATTGTAAAAAGCATAGCTATTGCCAATAGCAAGGAATCAGAAAATATATCCCCATTAGCTAAAACAAAATCTTGCTTATTAAAAATAGATATTTTATCTTTACCTATCAATATCCATTGACTCAGGAATGATCCTATGGGGACAAAAATTGATAGTTGAAGTAACTGAGCTCTACTTCTTATTCTTCCTCCAAGAATAGATACTATTGAAGCACAAACTAATAAAATAAAAAATAAATTGTTATTGATAACAATCTCTGGGTCAGGCCAAATAAGACTTGCTATTGATACCCAAGCTAAAGCTGTTATGCTTCCCATACCTTGAGATATTATCAATGCGGGTGGAATTATTATAGATAATGGACTTATGGTTGAAGCTAGGGCTAATTTCGTAACTTGTACTCCCAAAAGAAGAGTAATAATCAAGAAGATCTGTCTTGAAGAAATTGTAGGATTCTCTTTTTTTGAAACTACTATTAAAACTCCGGAACTAATAAGTATTTCAGTAAAGGTCAAAAACCAAGAAAAAATATCTTCGATATTTAAAGGGGAGATAAGAAGTAGTTTATAAGAAGAAATTATTGAAATTAAAATGCATACTAAAAAAATTATGAGATTATCTATTCTTGAAATTTTAATTGGTTCTTTTACTGGGACTTGACTTCGCCTCCACAGATAAAACAATTTCTTTATGGTAGTTGTGATGTTTTGCACAGAATATAAATTAATCTATTTGAATAATTTAAAATTATAGGCATGCTAGATGTAAATAGGAGATGTTTTTCTAAATGTCATTAAAATTAGACGGTAAAAAATTGTCTCTTGAAATTGAAGAAAGATTAAATTCGTATATCTCTAGTAATAAAAAAATTGCTAAAAGAGCTCCCGGTTTAGCTGTTATAAGAATAGGTGAAGACCCAGCAAGTGGTGTTTATGTTAATAACAAGGAAAAGGCATGTTCAAGGATTGGGATAAAGAGCTTTATCTTTCATCTAAAAGATAGTGTAGAGCAAAAAGAAGTTGAACAATTAATAATCAAACTTAATTCTGATAAAAATATTGATGGGATTTTACTTCAACTTCCCATCCCAAAGAAGTTCGATGAGCAAAAACTGATAAGCCATATTAATCCAAGCAAAGATGTAGATGGATTAAATGAGATAAATATCGGCAAATTAGTTAAAAATGAGCCAGCGATGAGATCATGCACGCCTGCAGGAATTATTAATTTATTAAGATCCCAAAATATTACAATCGAAGGTAAGAAAATTGTTGTTATTGGAAGAAGTTTGCTTGTTGGGAAACCACTATCGCTTATGTTGTTGAATCTAAATGGCACGGTAACAATGACTCATTCAAAAACATTAAATTTGAATAAAATATGTAGTGAAGCCGACATTTTAATTGCGGCTGCAGGAAAACCCAATCTAGTAGATTCAAGTTTTGTGAAAGAAGGAGCAGTAATTATTGATGTTGGAATACATAGATTAAAAAGTTCCGATAAAAATCAAACCAGATTATGTGGCGATGTATTATTAGAAGATGTCATTTCTAAAGTATTTGCTTACACACCTGTACCAGGAGGGGTTGGACCAATGACAGTAACAATGTTACTTGTGAATACTATTTTTAGCTGGCAAAAACAATTTGGTTTATCATCAACTTTTAATGACCTTTTGCCATAAACTCCAAGATGAAAAAATTTTTTACTAAAGGTATAAAATGACTGAAGTTGAAAATAGTATTTCTGATTTTGAAAAATATCTTAAAAACACAAAAAAGATTGTAGAAGAAGCACTTGATTCTTCCTTGGGCCCTGAGAATCCAGAAATATTAAGAGAATCAATGAGATATTCCCTTTTAGCTGGGGGGAAAAGAATACGTCCAATTTTATGTTTAGCATCTTGCGCACTGGCTGGAGGAGAACCCTCTCTGGCTGTTCCTACTGCAGTAGCAATAGAAATGATTCATACAATGTCCTTGATTCATGATGATCTGCCCGCTATGGACAATGATGACTTGAGGAGAGGAAGGCCAACAAATCATAAAGTATATGGTGATGCATTAGCTATTCTTTCAGGCGATGCTTTATTAACTAAAGCCTTTGAAATGGTCTCTTTAAGAAGCCCTGGAGTCGATTCAAAAAGATTATTAAATGTAGTTGGAGAATTATCCCTAGTTGCCGGTGCACCAGGGCTAGTCGGGGGACAAGTTGTTGATTTAGAATGCGAAGGCAAAGAAGTCGACCTTGAAACTCTAGAATATATTCATCTTCATAAGACTGGGGCTTTATTAAAGGCTTGTGTAAGAACAGGCGCGATGATCGCAGGCGCCAATCAAAAACTATTACAAGCTTTAACAACATATGCAGAGGGAATTGGTTTAGCCTTCCAAATAATAGATGATATTCTTGATTTAACTTCCAGCAGTGAAAAGCTTGGTAAAACCGCCGGCAAAGATCTTTTAGCTGACAAAACTACTTACCCTAAATTACTTGGAATGGAAGAGTCAAAGAAAAGGGCATTTGATTTAGTTGAAAAAGCAAAAAAAGCAATTGAGCCTTGGGGTGCAGATGCAAAGTATTTAATATCATTAGCCGACTTTATTACAAATAGAGACAGGTAATTAATTTTAATTTATGTTTGAGTTTTTTCCCTTTTTTAATAATTCAGTTCTTTTCTGGAGCTTATTATCCTGTTTACTAGCTCAATTTTTTAAAATTGTATTCAATTTCTTTTCAACTGGAAAAATAAGATTTGGAATTATGTTCGAGACGGGTGGTATGCCTTCAAGTCATTCTGCCTTAATAACTGGTGCTACATCTGGTATAGGTTATGAATTGGGATTTGATAGCTCAATATTCGCATTATCAGTTGCTATAGCACTTATAGTTATGTATGACGCTAGTGGTGTAAGGCAATCAGCTGGTATTCAAGCTGCAGAAATCAATAAACTATCAAAAAAAATAGACCCAAAATCTGAATTACTTTTAAAAGAAACCCTGGGACATACAAAAACTGAGGTGATGGTGGGAAGTTTTATAGGACCATTAATCACTTTGTCTGGAATGTTTTTTTTAGGTTCTCCTCTCAAAATATTAGATTTGATAATTAATTAAGAATCCTTTGAAAAACTAATTTGGGTGGCATCTAGAAAGTTTTTTGCGACTTCTGGAGAACTTGGTAAATGTAAGTGAATCCAACTTGCATGTAATTTCTTATCAAAAAAGCCTTCATTTTTGTATTCGGTATTCCAAGATTTAATTTTCCATGGGTAAGAAAGTTTCTTCTGATGCTTATTTTTTCTAAAGTTAATTTCAGATAAATTATTCTCAATTTCCCAATAATGAAATTCATGTCCTCTAATTAATTGTTTTTGTTTAATGATCGGGGTATCTTTTAAACCCTCAATATATCTATAACCCACTGAAAGTTTACTTTTTTTTGTGCTAAAAGGTAGGATACCGCTCATTTTATGATTATTGCCATTCTCATCTTCTATAAAGTCTCCTAAAATCATCATCCCTCCACACTCTGCATATATAAATCCATTTTTGCGGAATTCCCTTAACGAATTTAAGCTTTTTATAGATTTACTTATATGATCAGCATATTTTTCAGGAAATCCCCCAGGAATAATTAAAGAAGAAGCCTCATGAGGTATTTCTTGATCATCATAAATACTCCATGAAATCAATGGTATGCCTATTTCACTCAAAAACTCCTTAGTTTCTGGGTATTGGAAATGAAAAATTTTATCTTCTGCAATTGCGATAGGTTTACTTTTATCTATTTTAAAATCTTCAAAACTGTCAGAATAAAATATTTTCTTTTGAGGAGATTTGAGAAATTTAATAAGAGAAACTATATCAAGATTTCTTTCGGCGAAATTTGCAAAATATTCAACATCAATTTCTTTGCCATTATCCAATGGAGATATCAAACCTAAATTAGCTTTGTTTAAAGTTATTTTTGAATCAGATGGTAAAAAGCCAAGGATTTCGATGTCTTCATTTTTAAACACTTCCTTAATTAATATTTTATGTCTATCTGAATTAACGTTATTAAATATAATTCCTGCTATTGACAACTCACTATCTAAATCTCTAAAACCTCTAAAAGTCGCCAAAAGAGAAGCTACTTGACCCCTAGCATTAACAATAAAAATTACTGGAACATCGAGAAGTTTAGAGATATTTGCTGTGCTGGAATATCTTGTTGACCCTAATCCATCAAATAGACCCATTGCTCCTTCAATTAATGAGAATTCATATTTCAAAGAATGTTTAAAAAAACTTTCTTGAACCCACTCATCACCACTTAAAAAAATATCTAGATTCCTACAAATAGGTTGGCCAATGGAACTAAGTTGTTGTTGATCTAAATAATCTGGGCCAACCTTGAAAGTTTGTATCTTAATACCTTTTGAAAATGCCCAACAAGATATCAAAAGCGATAACGTCGTTTTTCCACTATCAGTTGAAGGAGAAGATATTACACAAGGCATTTATTAGTTTTTAAAACCATTAAATATTTGAAGAGCTATTTTAATAGAATTTTCAAAAAGAGGACTTGTATTACCTCTACTACTTCCCAATAATTTACTAACATCATACTCTGATGTAGAAAAAGAATTTGGAACAACTTGTTCTATTAATTCCATATTAGCCATTCCCCCTGCTTCAAGTCTCATACATTCCACTGATTCACAGCCAAGTATTACACAAGTGTTATTTTTTTGAACCTCACTAATTTTTGAAATCAACCTCAATCCAATAACTTGTCCTAAATGAATACTTGGATTTCCCAAAGATAAGGGATTAATTGATACAGAAATTATTTCTCCATTAATTCTTTCAAACTCTATTTTTGTTAAGTCTGTATCACTTTTAACTCTTAGAAAAGACCAACCAAGTTTATCGCTAATCCATGAAATCAGAAACAAAGCTTGAATCATATGATCCCCTGCGATATCAATATCAATATCAGTAATATGATCTAAAATTGGTCTCCTCGAGGGCGGATCAAATATCATTGCCAATGATTCCCTCCAATTTTTCAATCTAACCCAATTCAAATCGTTAATAGCTTTATTTGAATTTTTTAATTTATCTAAAACTTTTAGACATCTGGTTGGAGATCCAAGAGCAGTATCAATTATTAACCTTAGACCATAATTAGTAAAATATTCGAAGATTTCAGGCGATTCATCCAAACTTCCATTCCACCACAACCATGAAGGTAATTCATCAATAGATAATTCATCAATTATTTTTAATCCTTTATTTGATATTGAAGCTGAATCCCCCCTGATAACAACTAAATCACCGCATATAGGTTGTATAGCTGGTGTATCACTTAATGGACAGTAAGCGGATACAAAAGTTTTGATATCTGAATTTTTATTTAAAGTTGGCGCTAGAGTTATTAATCTTCTTGGATTCAATGTACTTATTGATGATTCAAAAAATTGTCCTCTAAAGTCTTCAAAGTCTTTATTAGATAAATTTCCCTTCAACAAATTCAATAATTCTTCACTATTAAGAGAAGTAGTGATAGGAAGTCCTTGATCTAATATAAATTTTTTAGCAACTTCAATTATCTCTGGACTTAAATTTCCAGTAATTGGTCCATTTACTAATCCTCTTTGAACCAAACATTGTTCTAGCCAAGCAGGCTGCCAAACCATTAATGTAAAGGTATTAGCTCCAGTATTATCTTTATCTTCTGAAATCCATAATTTATTAAGGTAATTAGAAATTTCCTGATAAGGCAACTCTAATGGAGTTTGAAGTGTTAGTTGAGGTTTCATTTTTAAGGTCTACGCCAGAAAATATTATCTTTTGAAAGTAATTGATCAGACTCAGGAGGTCCCCACGTCATAGATTCATAATTATAAATAGGTAACTTCCACGGAGAATTATCCATCAATTCTATTAATGGGGTATAAAGTTTCCAGGCTGCCTCTACTTCATCACTTCGAGTAAATAAGGTTGGGTCAGAAAGCATTGCATCAGCTAATAATCTTACATAGCCTTCATCTGAGGGTTCTCCAAAGGATTCATCATAAGAAAATTCCATCTCAACAGGTCTTGATTTCATTCCAGAACCAGGAGATTTCACCTCGAACTTAAAAGTAGCACCTTCATTTGGCTGAATTCTAAGGATAAGTTGATTTGGGGCAGGATTTATTATTGTTGATTCAAATAAATGAACAGGAACGTCTTTAAAAGTCAAGACTATTTCTCCAAGTCTTTTGGGTAGTCTTTTCCCTGTTCTCAAATAAAAAGGAACCCCTTGCCAACGCCAGTTATCAACGAAAACTTTTGTCGCAATATAAGTTTCTGTTGTGCTATTGCAATTAACACCATCTTCTTGCCTATATCCTTTCAGTCGATTTGAAATATTTCCTCCCTCTCCATATTGACCTCTTATGCAACAATTCCACGGTTCATTTTCGTCAGCAAGTTTTGAAGCTTGAAGGACCTTAGCTTTTTCATTTCTTATTGCTTCTGGTTCAAATTTTCCTGGAGGTTCCATTGCAGTAACAGCAAGCATTTGAGTCATATGATTTTGAAGCATATCTCTTAAAGCGCCAGAGCTTTCGTAATAACCTGCTCTATCTTCAACACCCACTGTTTCAGATGAAGTAATTTGAACACTTGATATATAATTTCTATTCCAGATTGGTTCAAAAATAGTGTTGGCGAACCTCAAAACAAGAATATTTTGAACTGTCTCTTTACCTAGATAATGATCAATCCTATAAATCTGACTTTCTTCAGCACAACTTTGAACGATCTTATTCAATTTTTTTGCACTTGAATAATCTCTCCCAAAAGGTTTTTCAATCACTAAACGACTTTTCTTAGGGTCATCTAAAAGGCCAGCTGCTTTTAAAGCTTTACATCCACTTGCATAGAAATTCGGAGACACTGATAAATAAAATGTTCTATTTCCATGAGTAGCTTGTGTTTTATCAATTTCATTTAATCTTTTAGAAAGCCTTACGACATGATCACTTTGTTGTAGGTCAACTGGTTCATAGAAAAGGTAATTAGAAAATTGTTCCCACTCCCTTTCTTTACCAGATATTTGATTGGATAGCTTTACTTTCATCTTTTCTCTAAATTCATTATCAGTCCAGGGCCTTCTCGCACAACCGACTATTCCAAATTCACTAGGAATTCTTCTTTGCAAAAAGAGTTCAAATAAGGCTGGTATTAATTTTCTATGAGTAAGGTCTCCACTAGCACCAAATATTACTAAGCATTGTGGAGATATGACTCTTTCCTGCCGTAAACCTAATCTTAGAGGATTACTTAAAATTGAAGGCATATTTTTAGTATTCTTCTTTAAAAGTCCTCTTTTTTTCTAAAATTAGCTACATATTGTGTCTAAACCAAAAAGTATTTAGTAAGTTAAATTTAATTCTAAATATCAAATATTTAGTAAGTTTCAACGTGCCATCTTCCTGCTTTTTTTAGTTGAGGTCTCAATTCTGACCAGTTCAAGCCTTTTTCATCTGCTGCCTTAGTCATTGCTTCATCTATCCCAGGCTCCATACCCTTTAAGCCACAAAGATATATATGTGTCTTTTCATCTTCAATCATGTTGAAAAGTTCATTAGCTGATTCTAAAACTCTGTCTTGAATATACATTCTTCCACCTTTTGTATTTTGCTGCTCACGACTAATAGCTTTTGTATATTTAAAATTATCTGGATTATCAGCAAGGTATCTTTGAAGATCTTCTTCGTATAGCAAATTAGCTGATTTTGGAGCACCCATAAATAACCAAGCTTTACCTTTAAAACTCCACTTATTTTTTTCTTTTTCAGTTGGTTCGAACATTCTTCTTAAATAAGCCCTCATTGGTGCTATTCCAGTTCCAGTAGCCAACATAACAATGTTTGCATCCTCTTCATCAGGAAGAAGCATCTCTTTACCTACAGGACCTGTTATTTTTACTTTATCTCCAGGCTTAATATCGCATAAGTAAGTGGAACAAACACCATTAATGGTTTCACCATCTTTTTCATACTGAAGCTGTCTTACACAAAGGGAAACTGTATTCCCATTAAAGTCATCTCCATGCCTGGTGCTTGCGATTGAGTAAAGTCTTAATTTATGAGGTTTTCCATTAGCATCTTCACCTGCAGGCATGATTCCAATACTTTGACCTTCTACATAATTTAAAAATGGATCACTATCTTTAAGGTCAAAAGTTATGTGATTAACTCTTCCAATTGCTCCTTCTTTAAGAAGACTATAGTTTTCAATTACTGTTCCCTCGTATGGTGTTTTAGGCCGATAAATATTGACTGGAACATCAGCATGTTTTTTCTTTGCCACTTTAGGAGTTTCTGTTTTCGGAGCTTCTATTTTTGAATTATCTGCTTTAGAAACAACTGGTTTTCTTGGTTCCACAGCTTTTGTCTCAGGTTTTTTTGGTTTTGTTTCTTCAACATATTTTAAAGCCCTTTTATTAAATGTTGTGAGTATAAAATAAAAAACCCCTATTACTACTGGTATATGAGCTAATCCGCCTGCGATTACTTTTGCTTGTGAATACATTTTTTAGATTTCTTTTATAAAAGATTATCAATTTGTAGTTTAATTTGTAGTGATTCTACAAAAATGGTTACGTTTTGAGATCGGAATAAATAGATGAAATTATTTTTATTTTTCAGTATTTGTTGTTTTTATCAGTATAGTTACACAGAAAATAATTTTTTATATAATTAAAAATTCATTGTATGAACAATCCTCAAGAATCAATGGATCATTATAAAGAAAATGATTTCAGGACAATTGAGCAGACGATGGAAAAGCTTTCTGGCGGTACAAGAAGACTCGCAGCTCAACTTACAACTTCTGCAAGTTTCGATTCTTTATGGAGTGTTTTAACAGATTATGATAGGCTAAACCTCTACATCCCAAATCTTTTATCGAGCAAAAAAATATTTCAAAAGGAAAATAATGTTCACCTTAAACAAGTTGGAGCCCAGGATTTCCTAGGCATCAAATTTTCAGCTGAAGTAACTATCGATTTATTTGAAGATAAGGATCTTGGCCTCTTAAAATTTAATTTGATAAAAGGAGATTTCAGGAAATTTGAAGGTAGTTGGAAAATACAAAACATAAAAAATACTTCAAAAAATTCATTAATTTACGATCTAACTGTTCAAGGTTGTCAGTGGATGCCAATAGGTATGATTGAAAAAAGACTGAAAAAGGATCTTTCAGAAAATTTAATTGCCGTGGATAGGCAAGCAAAATCATCCAAAAGAAGGTTTTAAATTTAAATTAATAGCCCCAAGGGGATTCGAACCCCTGTCGCCTCCGTGAAAGGGAGGTGTCCTAGGCCTCTAGACGATGGGGCCAGGAGATAAGCTTTAACAGCTTATTAAAAACTAAGAGTAAGGCTAGCCCTTCGTCAAGTATTGTTGCTCTTTATTTTGTCCTTGCCACACAGGAACTGTGAAATGGAAGCAGGAACCTACGCCAATTTCAGATACGACCCATATTCTTCCCCCATGGACTTGTACTATTCTCCTGCATACAGATAACCCTATGCCAAATCCTGAAGTCCCTTCAGAAGTTTGTGGAAGCCTGACTCTATCCAGAAAAATTCTTTTTTGTTCGCTCATTGGAATACCTGCACCTTTGTCACAAATTGTTATTTCTACCCATTGATTTGTCTTGTGAATCATAGTAATTTTTATAGATCCAGAGTCTTTAGAAAACTTTATAGCATTTTCAATTAAATTTAAAAATACTTGCCTCATTCTTCTTTGATCTGCAAATACACTTGGCAGATCAGATGGGATATCAGTATCAATTTCAATATTCCTTAATCTCCAGAATTTTTCTAATTCGAGTATCACTTCAGCACTAATATTACCTAAATCAATTTTCTGAGGATTAAATAACGCTTCCCATTTTGTTGTTCCTACCTCTAAAAGGTCCTGAGATAAGAGTTCAATCTCTTCTAGCCGTCTTTTAATTACGTCTTGCAATTTTGAAATATCTATTTGTCCAAGTTTTTGACTTTGAATAGCCAAAGTAGCTGCAGTTAAGGGAGTTCTTAATTCATGCGCGACCATTCTTAATAATCTTTCCTGAGATTCTATTCTTTTTGTTAATGTCTCATTTTCCTGCCTCAACACGAGAAGTTCGTCTTCCAATAGAAATTCTTTTTGAGTTGTTATTGAATCGATTTTAGATGGTTGCAAATTAATTCCTAAATTTTTTGTAAAGCCTTCCTGTGTCCACCTTGGTAACCATTTCTGCAATTGAGAGAAAATATTACTTCCAGCAAATATTTGCTTTGGAGCTGGGGAAATCTTTATAAGAGCGGGAATAGCGACTAATCTATGTAATTCAAGTAATTCAGGTTGTTCAGTGGGCTCCGAGATCTGGAGAGATGTCTCAAATTCACATTCATCTGATTCTAAATAAGCTATTAAGGACTTAATGTCACTACTAGAAAGTTGATTTCTAGCTGCTACAAGTATTAACTTTAACTCTTTTTTATCATTCAAATGATTACCTCTGAAGTGTTGAAAAGCTGTTAATCCTTATAAACACATTAAGATATTTATTTTTATTTTACAGATAAGCTATTAAATACATAGGACTTATTTATATATGGTTGCTATTAATCCCAAAAAAGATCTAAATTTTGGCGAAAATCCTCCAGAGATTAATTTAAATAGTAATTTGAAAAGATGGTTTTCACGAAATATTGGATTGTGGAAATCTAATAGAACTTATTTTCTTGAAGATATAAATAAAACTTACAATTTATGCATGAACTTAAACATAAAAGCGCTTAAAAATAAAAATCCTTGGGAGTCACATTATAAATTCTCTTGGTATCCAGAAAAAAAATATGATTTCTTCGACGATTATCCAAACTATAAAGAAAGAGGGGAAATGCAAGCCTTCATAAAAGGACATCAATTAATTAGACAAAATTTTTATTTAAGTGAAATAGATGGGATATCAAATATTAGGCAGGTTGATGAACATGAAATGATTTTCGAATCTGCATATGAAGACTGGTATATACTGGAACATACAAGACTTTTAGAAGGAGATAATTACAGATTTAGAGTAATATATTCATGGAAAAATAACGAACTTAAAATAGTTGAAAATCATCATGAAATTAAAAATATTACATAAGTTTTATTTGTAAAATTAGTTGAAAAATAAAAATGTTATCTTAAATACTAATAATTAAAAATTCTAAATAAATATGCATTACTTCCATGTTTTTAGAAGACTATCTATTCCATTTCTTTTTTTTACTATCTTTTTTAACATAAGTCCTAAATTAAGTGAAGTAAGAGCAGGTAATAAAATAATACCTGCAAATGAAAAAGACCTAGATCTTTATCGGAGTATGGGAATTACTTACATGTGTACTAATAGTACTAAAGGAAATGATGTTGATTTTGAAAAATCTTTGGTTGTTGCGGCAAACTTATTCTCTACGGTCATAGATCAAAAACATGGAGGTTTTATTAAAGAGAATAAAAAGAAAGAACAAAAAGTTGACGCAAGATTATTACAAAACAACATTTTTTTTCAATTAGTAGGAGGAGCTCTTAGTTATTGCCCGGATAAGGTACCTGATTCAATGGAAAAAGAATTTAAAAAACAGTATGAAAAAATTCAGGAATTGAACAAAAAATAATTTTATTAATTATCTGAACATCGAACTAACCGAACTTTCTTCGTGTATTCTCCAAATAGCTTCACCCAGCATATTTGCAACAGAAAGGACTTTTAATTGTGGAAAACTATCTTTGCTAATAATAGGTATGCTATTGGTTACAATAACTTGTTCAAATAAATCCTTTGAACTTAATCTTTCATAGGAAGGAGGAGAAAACACAGCATGAGAGGCACATGCAAATATTCTTTTAGCCCCTTCCTTTTTTAATAACTGAGCTCCAGAACAAATTGTGCCTCCAGTATCTATCATGTCGTCTATAAGAATAGCCGTTTTACCTTTAACTTCACCAATAACTGTGAGACTCTCAGCGATATTATGAGCAGATCTCCTTTTATCAATGATAGCTAAAGGGGCATCTTTCATTAATTTTGCAAATGCTCTTGCTCTTGCCACTCCACCTACGTCAGGGGATACAACCACTACTTCCTCTAACTTTAAAGTTTCTAAATAATCAATTAATACAGGTGAACCGTAAATATGATCGCATGGTATATCAAAGTAACCTTGTATTTGAGCTGAATGTAAGTCCATAGCGAGAACCCTATCAACACCAGATTTCTCTAGTAAGTTTGCAGTTAGTTTTGCAGTTATAGACTCTCTACCTGAAGTCTTTCTATCTGCCCTTGCATATCCAAAATAGGGAATTACAGCTGTTATTTGCCTGGCAGACGCTCTCTTGCAAGCATCAACCATAATCATAAGCTCCATTAAACTGTCATTTACAGGGGCGCATGTGGGTTGTATTAGAAATACATCACAACCTCTAATAGATTGCTGAATCTGGACATAAATCTCTCCATCAGCAAATCTTTTGGATATTAATGGTACATTTTCAATCCCTAAGTATGTTGCAATTTCTTCAGCTAATTTAGGATTTGTTGTTCCACTTACTAGCCTTAATCTACTGTTAGCTAGATTAAAGTCGGATTCTTTATTCTGCACTGCCGTGATAAAACTTGTCACGAAATTAGCACTATAAAACTATATTCTTATCGTAGTCGTTTATGTGAATTTCGCAAAAAATAATGACTAGATGTTTTCAAAAGTCATCTCAATTAAGCAAAAAATTGTTGATTCAAAATTAGAATTTTTATCTATCTAGACTTAAAAACCAGCAATGATATTTGTCAACTAAAAAAAATTTGTATATCTTTGAATTTAGAGAATTAAAATACTTTAAGTATAAAGAATCAAAATATATTGAAAACATGCCTATAGAGTCAATTATTGCAAGAAAATCATTAGGCATACTTATGCATCCAACATCTATTCCGGGAGGAAGAGTATGTGGGACTTTTGGGAGAGGAGCTAAAGAGTGGATAAAAAAACTTCATAAGCATGGAATTGAATACTGGCAATTTTTACCTCTTACACCTACTGACTCTACGGGTTCTCCATATAGTTCCCCATCTAGTTTTGCACTAAACCCATGGTTTTTGGATATAGATGATTTGATCGAAAAAGGTTTTATCTTCATTTCAAATAAAGAAAATCTAGGTCACGCAAATCAGAATAAAGATCATTTTGATTTTGATATTGCAGATGACTTAACAAAAAAATTAGGTCTCCTCCTTTTACAAGGTTGGAGTTCACAATCTGAAGAAAGAAAAATTAATTTTAACAAGTGGGTTAGTAGGCATTCTTGGGTTGAAGATTATGCAACATTTGTTGTTATCAGAGAGGAATTTAATATGTTGCCTTGGTGGCAATGGCCTCAAGAATTTAAAATAAAAAATAACAAGTTCTTAAAATCATGGATTAAGAAAAAAAGTGAAGAGATCCTTATTAAAAAATTAATACAGTGGCATCTTGATGAGCAATGGAGCGTAATTAAAAACTTTGCAAAATCAAGAAATATTAAGCTAATAGGAGATTTGCCTTTTTATGTCTCCAGAGACAGCGCCGACGTATGGAGTAATAAATCATTATTTTCAATTTTTAAAAATGGAGATTTAATATTTCAAAGTGGTGTTCCACCTGATTATTTTTCATCAACAGGACAATTATGGGGTACCCCAACTTATTTTTGGTCAAAGCATAAAAGGACTAAGTTCAATTGGTGGAGAAAAAGATTTCAAAGACAATTCGAACTTGTGGACATATTGAGATTTGACCATTTCAGGGGTTTAGCAGGTTACTGGAGAGTTAATGGCATTTATAAAACGGCAATTATTGGAAAATGGATAAATTCACCGGGTAAAACACTTTTAAATAAAGTAAAAAAGGATCTAGGAGTTAACTATCTACCAATTATTGCGGAGGATCTGGGAGTAATAACTCCAGATGTAGAGAAATTAAGGAAAAGATTCGAACTACCTGGCATGAAAATATTACAATTCGCTTTTGATGGCAATGAAGATAATCCTTATTTACCTAAGAATATTCAAGGAGAAAATTGGATCGTTTATACTGGTACACATGATAACTCTACTTCCCTCTCATGGTGGGAATATTTAGACAATGAATCTCAAATGAGAATAAAAGAAGAGTACAAATTTTCAGAAAATCCTTCTTGGGATTTAATAAGAATTGGCATGGGCACAAAAGCGAATCTATTTATCGCGCCAATACAAGATATATTATCTCTAGATGATTCAAGTAGATTAAATAAACCTGGTACTACAAATAATAACTGGAAATGGAAGTTAAATTGTCCTCTAGAAGAAATAGAAGATACTTTAAAAAAGTTTAGTGAGCAAGGAATTAATTTTGGGAGAACTAGAAAGTAGAATTTTTAAAATTATTTATCAATGATATTATTTTCAATATTTTGAATCTCTATAACATTTATATTTAAAATAAAGTATCTCTTTAATATAAATATAGTTAGAACTAATATAAAAAAATACAAAAGACTTCCTTGCCATGTATTTATAAGATCGAATCTCCTGAATAGAAAATCCTTTTTTTCTTTCTTAAAAAATTTTTTCTCTCTAATTGCAAATTTTACAAGTGTATTTTTTTTTAATACTAAGCATTCCTCCAATTTAATTAATACCGATCTTATAAAAGGATATTCTGGCCTAATATTTTTATTATTATTTTCAATAGAATTTATTATTCGTTCAGGAATTTTTGATATGTATGACAATTCCTTTACTGTTAATTTTTGTTGAATCCTTGCTTCTTTTACTAACTTCGCAATTTCCATATAATGATCAACACCTACTTGACTAAAGTCTTTATTATTTTCAGATTTTTTATTAAATAAAAAAATATTTTTCAAAATATTCATACCATTTTCCTAAATTTATTTATTATTTGAATAATCAATTTTTAGCAATAATTACTTTAATTAATTTGATTTTAATCAATAAAAATTAAATTAATTAGATATACAAAAAATACTAAACTGGAGAAATAATACTTTGAACTGCACTTTTTGCAATATTCAAAGGGCTAAATGTATCTCTAATTAAACTCAAGAGTTTTTTTGCATCAGTAAGTTCTATTTTGTCATCTTTTATAAGGCTTAAAAGAAGATTCTTCCGAACTTGAGATCCTTTTTTACTAACAAATAGTCTCAATCCTGCATTAGCGACTGGAATAAGATCTGGATTAATATTCTCAGAATCTTTAAATAAGATATTGAGTAAACTTTCAACTTTTTCTATTTGAATTCGACCTTTATTGTCAAAAACAACTTCTAAAAGAATTTCTAAAATTTCCTCAGAATTATCAGTTAATAGTTTTTTAGCTATGTACGGATAAGCGATTTTTAAAATTTTAAATTCGGGATCAAGTCTTAGTGCTAAACCTTCTTGACTAACAACAGCTCTTATAATTAAGGCAAACCTACTAGGCACTCTAAATGGGTAAGAATACATTAGTTTTGAGAATTTATCAGTTACATTTTTAAGATTAAAATTGCCCACCTCAGCACTTAGAGAATCTCCTAGAACTTCTTTTAATGGTTCAACAATTTTTTGAAGATCTTGTTCTTTGGTCAAAAAACCTAATTTCTGAAAATCTTTTGCTAGAAGATAATACTCTTCATTTATTATGTGAACAATCGCCTTAATGAGAGTGAGTCTATCTGAATTTGTAATTGTATCCATCATTCCGAAATCTACATAAGCTAAATTTCCAGAATCTGCATTTCCTCCTTTGAGAGCAAACATATTCCCAGGGTGTGGGTCAGCATGAAAATATCCAAATTCAAATAATTGCTGTAATCCACTTATTACGCAAGTTTTGATAAAAGAGGAAGGTATTAAGTTATTTTTCTCTAATAAATTCCTATCTCTTAACTTGACTCCATCAATCCAAGAGGTTGTAATAATCTTTTTAGATGAAAACTGTTTTTCCAATTTGGGAATAAAAACATTTGGGTTGTTTTTAAATAAATTTCCAAACTTTACAGCATTTTCAGCCTCTTTTTCATAGTCAATTTCATCGAAAAGAGCCTTTCCGAATTCATCTATTAATTCTCCAATACCAACACCAATATTTAATGGTAAAAATGGTGAAAAAAAAGTTGCTAAAAACCTTAAGATTACGACATCTCTTCTTATAAGAAAGTATAAATTTGGTCTCTGAACTTTCACAGCTACATAAGTATTATTTTTTGTTTTTGTTTTATAAACTTGACCTAAACTTGCTGAAGCAATGGGACTCTCCGGAAACTCATCAAATAATTCATTAGGGGGAGCTCCAAGTTCCTCTTCAATAATTTTTAAAGCGATTTTGTGATCAAACGCTGGAAGATTATCTTGTAAGTTTGTAAGTTCTGTAAGCCAATCTTGTCTAACAAGATCTGGTCTTGTTGAAAGTGCCTGACCTAATTTTATAAAACAAGGTCCTAGATCTGTTATTACCTCGAAAAGATATTTTGAGAGATTTTTTTGTACATTTTTATTTTTACTGTTACCTTGAAAAAGTATTCTTAAAAAAAGAAAAATTAAAGTTAAGAGGATATATAAAACTCTTGGTATTAAAATCCATGGTCTCAACATCAACCAAATCAAGTCACCTTTTGCTGAATATTTCGAATAAGGTTTCGTCATTAAAGTTAAAAAATATCAAAGAAGAATTTCATCTAGATCATTCTATATAAGTCAATATTACTTCATGAGCATTTCATCTTTTCTAACTAAAAAGTTTTTAAAGTCACTCTTCTTTCCAGCTCATAACAGAGGGGCAGCTTTACCCAAAAAATTAGTAAGATTATTAAAAAATCGGCCTGGATATTGGGACTTGCCAGAACTACCAGAGTTGGGTTCACCACTATCGCAAAGCGGAATAATTGCTAAATCCCAAGGAGAATTCTCTAAAAAATTCAAAGCTAAAGGATGTTTTTATGGAGTTAATGGAGCCTCTGGATTAATACAATCAGCGGTAATTGCAATGGCCAGTCCTAGTGAAACTATCCTAATGCCTAGAAATGTTCACATAAGCGTTATAAAAGCCTGTGCGATGCAGAACATACTTCCAATATTCTTTGACCTGGAGTTTTCATCAGAAACTGGTCATTACAAACCAATAACAAAAATCTGGTTGGAAAATGTATTTAAAAAAATAGATTTTAATGAGAAAAAAATTGTAGGGGTAATCCTCGTAAGTCCCTCTTATCATGGTTATGCCGGAGATTTAGAACCTTTAATTGATTTATGTCATCAAAAAAATTTGCCTGTTTTGGTTGATGAAGCCCATGGTTCTTATTTCCTTTTTTGTGAAAACCTTAATTTACCAAAATCTGCTTTATTATCAAACGCCGATTTAGTCATTCACTCATTGCATAAGTCGTTAAATGGTTTAACTCAAACAGCGGTACTTTGGTACCAAGGGGATCTGGTTAATGAGCATAATTTAATCAAGAGTTTAAATTTGCTGCAAACTACTAGTCCAAGTTCATTATTACTTTCTTCTTGTGAAGAATCTATTAAAGACTGGCTTAATAAAAAAAGTTTATCAAAATATCAAAAAAGAATTTTAGAGGCAAAAAGTATCTACAAAAGATTAATCCAAAAGAATATTCCTCTTATAAAAACCCAAGATCCCTTAAAAATAATTTTGAATACGTCTAAGGTTGGCATTGATGGTTTTACTGCTGACAAATTTTTTTACAGGAATGGACTTATTGCTGAATTACCAGAAATGATGACCCTCACTTTCTGCCTAGGATTTGCGAATCAAAAAGACTTTATTAATTTATTTGAAAAGTTGTGGAATAAATTACTATTAAATTCTAAAAAATTAAAAACTTTAGAAGTCCTTCAATCACCTTTTAAATTAGTTCAATCACCTGAGATTGAAATTGGAATTGCCTGGAGAAGTAAGACTCAGAGTATTCCTTTCTCACAATCATTAAATAAAATATCTGGAGATATTATCTGTCCCTATCCTCCTGGGATTCCTCTAATAATTCCCGGAGAAAAAATTGACATCGATAGGTTTAATTGGATAAATAATCAAAGTTTATGTAATAAAGATCTGGTAAATTTTAATATAAGAGTTATAAAAACGTAGCAATTTGATATGAGATTTAGAAGCGGATTACTTATAGGAATTTTTGGTTTAATTGTTGTTTTAATGGGGGGATGGTTTTTTGCATGTGCGACAGCGTTGCTTACTTATTTAGCATCATTGGAATTTTTTAGGATGGCAGAATTTAAAGGAATAAAACCAGCTACAAAAACCACGTTATTTTCATCTTTCGTTATTATAATCACTACTTATCTTGAGACAATAGGTTTGCTTGAAGGCGAAATATCAAATTCGATTTTACCTATCTGTTCAGTTGGAATATGCACTTGGTTACTTCTGCAACCAAAACCTGGAACAATTTCAGATATCGCAGCCTCTATCTTTGGTTTATTCTATTTAGGTTTTTTGCCTAGCTACTGGATTAAATTAAGGGGATTAGAGTCAGTGATAATTAGCAATAATCAAGGTTTTATTTCTTTTGAAAACCTATCTAATACTACTGGTCTTCATTTAACTTTAACTTCTTGTTTTTTAATTGTTGCTAGTGATATTGGTTCTTATTTCATTGGGAAGTCATTTGGGAAAACACCTCTTTCTCCAATATCTCCTAGCAAAACTATAGAGGGTTTAATTGGAGGAATATTCTGTTCAATTTTGCTAGCAATATTTTTCGCATTTTTACTTAATTGGGAAAATACATTATTAGTTGGAATTTTATATGGTACTTTAGTTTCTCTTATGGCATTAGTTGGAGATTTAATTGAATCAATGATGAAGAGAGATGCAAAAATAAAAGATTCCGGAACATTTTTACCGGGACATGGAGGTATTCTTGACAGAATTGACAGCTACATCTTTACACCATCAGTTTTGTATTACATTTTTATAATTCTCAAGTATCTAAATTAATTATGAAAACTTATATTCAAAAAATAATCTTGAATAATTTTACAAGATAAAGATGGTAGATCTACATGAGGAAGATGACCACAATTTTGCAAACCTACAAAATTTAATTTTTCAATTTTTCTTATATTTTTAATCTCTTTTTTTCCCAGAATACGATCATTTTCTCCACATAAGGTTTTAATTGGGATATTTTGGATATATTTTTGTGTACCAGCAAACCCACCACTTTTAGCAAATGAAGCAAGAGAATTCCTCCATCCTTTACAACCTAAATGAATTGAAGCAATCTGCTCTTCCATTTCACCAACACATTTTTCTGGGTAAGCAAATGCCTGCCTACAAAGACTTTTTCTGACCATCGGCAATCCAAGAAATGAGGCGCCAATTTGGTTCAAAGGAAAAGGGATACTCTTAGGTTCTCCGAATAATCCGGCAGGAGATAAAAGGATGATTTTATCAACAGACTCAGGGATTTCAAAAGCAAGTTTCAAAGCTGTTGAGCCTCCCATAGAGGCACCAATAATTTTTAAATTCTTTGTTATTTGTAAAGTTTTAAGGAGATCAATTAAATATGAAATTATTTTCGCGGGATTGTATTCATTTGTTGCGCACCTAGGAGTAAAACCAAAACCTAACAAGTCGGGAATTATGACTTGGAAATTTCTTTTTAATGATTGATATATTCTCCTGAACTCTAAAAAACTACTATCAAAGCCATGTAAGAGAAGAATAGGTTGACCTTTTCCTCCTATAACTACGGGGAATTTCAAAGAGTTCCAGTTTTGATTGAGTTTGATCCACTCAACATCATTTGCTAAATAGAGACCTAATGGATCTTGTAGAGATATTTTTGCATTCTCAAAAAAATCAACATTCAAATCACTAAATTGTTCGAAATGGTTATTATTCAAAAAGATTATATTTTGATTTTTTGTTGTTCAAAATTTGCAATAACCTCAATTACATCCTTTTTATGAATTTCAAAAGGCAAGAAATGAATCTCAGATTTATCCCTACAAGTAAAATCAGCAATTTTCTCTAAATTATTGTTTTCAAAAACATTTATACCAAGTTGTGCAATAGTAGTTGGCAAATTCAATTCTTTCATAATTACCAACAATTGTTTAATTGATTGGTTAGCTAATTTATTATTATTTTTAATTTCTTCTAGTCTTAATTGCAATAACAATCCAACACCAACAATCTCACCATGTAAAAATTTATTTGGGGTAATTATCTGCGTAATTGCATTATGAATAGCATGTGCTGCAGCTGTCCTACACTTCTCTCCCCCAATACCTCCTACTAATCCTGCTGTAAGTCCACAGGCTTCTATGGTATTTCGCCAAGAAAGGCTATTCTCAAATTCATACTTGAACGCTTTTTCTCCATCTATTAGAAGTTGATCTCTTAAAACTCTTGATATCTGAATAGCTTGTTGAACAAGACCATCATTTATTGTTGAACTCGTTATGGAAGATTCATACCATTTTGCCAAAGCATCTGCTATTCCGCTCGCAAGAGTTCTTGATGGAGCAGTCTGAATAAATTTATGATCATAAACTAGGATTTTTGGACAAGCTGTTAATCCAACATCTTTTATGAATTGGCCATGTTTTGTATAGATATTTGATAGGGCTGTCCATCCTGCGCAAGTTGAGGCGCTGAGAGGTACTGTAATACAAGGGATATTAAGACTTTCTGCAATATACTTTCCAGAATCAAGAACTTTGCCCCCTCCCGCTGCAATAACAGAATCATGATTATTTTCTGAAATAATGTTCTTAATTCTTGAAATGTCCTCGTAACAACAATCAAATTGTAAATCAGTAGAACTTACATTAAGGTTTTGATTTTCTAAATCTCTAAAAATTTTATTTCTAAGATTTCGTGTATAGAGACTTCTACCTAAAATTAAAGGTCTTTTGGTCAATTTAGTAATTTGAGGTAAAGCTTTTTCCCAAGCATCATTCCCCCTAAATACACTTTCTGGAGAGATTGACTGCATATTTTCTTTAATATCTAGAAATTAGCACTCGCTAACTCTTGAGAAGATTCTTCAGATGAAATATTGATTGTAACTTTTTTATTTTCGTCAATATCAACTAAAGCCTTATCACCATCTTTTATCCTTCCGGAAAGAACCTCTTCAGCTAAACTATCTTCGAGTAGGCGCATAACAGCTCTCCTTAAAGGTCGTGCTCCGTAAGATGGATTATAGCCTTCCTCGACAAGTCTTTCTTTAAATGCATCAGTTACACTTAATTTAATACCCTTATCTTGTAATCTTCCAAAAACCTCTTGTAACATTATTTCAGCTATTTCTTTAACCTCATTTTTAGATAGTTGCCTGAACACAATTATTTCATCAAGTCTATTTAAAAATTCAGGTCTGAAATATTGCTTTAATTCTTCATTAACTAAAGATTTAATTCTATTGTATTGGCTATCTTCAACTGAATCTCCTGAAAATTCAAATCCTAAACCTCCGCCACCTTTCTCAATTACCTTTGAACCGATATTGGAAGTCATTATTAACAAAGTGTTTTTAAAATCTACAGTTCTACCTTTTGAATCTGTTAATCTACCGTCCTCAAGAAGTTGTAATAATAAATTAAAAACATCTGGATGAGCTTTTTCAACTTCATCAAATAAAACTACTGTGTAAGGTCTTCTTCTAACTGCCTCTGTAAGTTGACCACCTTCATTAAAACCAACATATCCTGGAGGGGAACCTATAAGTTTACTAACTGTATGCCTTTCCATAAATTCTGACATATCTAATCTGATCATTGCTTCTTCACTTCCAAAGAAATATGAGGCTAATGATTTAGTTAATTCAGTTTTCCCTACACCAGTAGGACCTGAAAAGATAAAACTAGCTATAGGTCTATTAGGGTTTTTTAACCCAACTCTTGCCCTTCTTATAGCTCTAGAAACAGCTTTTACAGCTTCATCTTGCCCAATTAACCTTTGATGAAGTGTTTCCTCCATATTTAGGAGCTTAACAGATTCAGTTTCAGTTAATTTTTGAACAGGTACGCCCGTCCAAGATGCAACGATATGAGCTACATCCTCTTCGCTAACCATAGGATTTTGTATGATCTTTGAATCTTTTTTTACAAGATTTATATCATTAATATTTTCATTCTCTCCAGATGTTTCCTTTTTATTATCAAGCACCTCTTTAATTTTTGCAGACAATTCCATCTCTTTTTCTCTAAATTGACCAGCTTGATCAAAGTTTTGGTCCCTAACAGATTCTTCCTTTTGTTTTTGAATCTGTCTTAGTTCTTTATCTATTTGTTTGGCTTCAGGAGGTAGTTTAGAGTTTATTAAACGAACTCTACTTCCTGCCTCATCTATAAGATCAATAGCCTTATCTGGTAAAAATCTGTCAGATATATAGCGATCACCAAGATGAGCTGCAGCCTCTAAAGCATCATCCGTTATTTTGAGGCGATGATGTTGCTCATACCGTTCTCTAAGACCTTTTAGGATCTCGATTGTATCTTCGATAGATGGTTCACCAACCATTACAGGTTGAAATCTTCTCTCTAAAGCAGCATCTCTTTCAATATGCTTTCTGTATTCATCAAGTGTTGTTGCTCCAATACATTGAAGTTCTCCACGGGCTAAAGCCGGCTTCAGGATATTTGCAGCGTCTATAGCCCCTTCTGCAGCTCCTGCACCAATTAGTGTATGAACTTCATCTATGACAAGGATAACGTTACCCGCAGATTTTATTTCTTCCATTATTTTTTTTAATCTTTCTTCAAATTCCCCTCTATATTTTGTTCCGGCTACTAGAAGACCTATATCAAGAGTGAGGACTCTTTTATCTTCAAGTATGTCGGGAATATCTCCAAGCTGTATTCTTTGCGCTAAACCCTCAGCAATAGCAGTTTTGCCTACCCCAGGTTCTCCAATGAGAACGGGGTTATTTTTAGTCCTCCTGCCTAATATTTGAACTACTCGATCAATTTCTTCGTAACGGCCAACTACGGGATCCAGCTTTGATTCACTGGCAAGTTTTGTTAAATTTGTTCCAAATTCATCGAGAGTAGCAGTTTTTAAATTACTTTTACTTTGATTTGCCCCACTACCTACTTCAGCTGTTTCGCCTAACATCCTTATGACTTGAGTTCTTACTTTAGTAAGGTCAATATTAAGATTTTCAAGAACTCTTGCAGCAACCCCCTCGCCTTCTCTTATTAAACCTAACAATAAATGTTCTGTACCTATGTAATTGTGACCTAGCTGACGAGCCTCTTCGAGTGATAATTCTAAAACTCTTTTTGCCCTAGGGGTAAAGGGGATTTCTACGGCAACAAAACCTGATCCTCTACCAATTATCTTTTCAACTTCTATCCTAGAATCTTTTAAGTTAACTCCAAGGGACTTAAGTACTTTCGCTGCAACCCCAGTTCCTTCTCCAATTAAACCCAAAAGAATTTGTTCTGTTCCAACAAAATTATGACCAAGTCTTCTAGCTTCCTCTTGAGCAAGCATAATAACTTTAATAGCCTTTTCTGTAAATCTTTCAAACATTAGAAGATTATATTCTTACTAATAACCTACCAGTAATATGTCAATTTTGTGTTCAGAATGAGCTTTTGTGAATACCCAAAACGATAAATTATTTAATTAAATTGAACTTTTTTTAGTGATATAGCAAGAAATTATAGTAATTTCAATAATTCTGGTTATCCGAACAATTAAATTTTTACATTATTTGTTGTTAATTTTTTTTCTTTTAAAAGAGCATGTGAACCGTCTTTATAGTAATTTTTTCTTATTCCAACAGTAGAAAAATCAAAGTAATCATAAAATTTCACAGCGGCAAAATTTGTATGAGAAACTTCTAAAAATAATTTATATAAATTCAACTTTTCACATTCTTCAATTAAAAAGTTCATGAGATAAGTTCCAAAACCTTTTTTCCTGTATTTATGACTTACTACAAAAAAATTTATTTGAGCTTCATCAACAACCACATGAAAAACACATATCCCAATTACTAAATTTGAAATTAATATCCCAAAAACTTTTATACCTTCTTTTTTAAATTCATTAGCCCATTGTTTTTTGCTCCACAACGAGAGAGTATTTGAATCTAATTCATAACATAAATCAACATCTTTCTCATTTATTTTTTTAATGGATATCATTTTATTATGTACAAATATTCAAAAAGTCCAAATTTAGGGTCATTATAAAATTATTACAGTTTTTGCATAACTTTATTTAAAGTCCTCCCATGGAAGAAAAACAATCCTTTTTAAATCAGAAGATTGACTTAGAAAGTCCCAATAGAAATATTGTACCCATTACAACTTCTATTGGAAGAGATGGAAAATTATTTGTTGGTGGATGCTCTATTGAAGAATTAGTCAAAAAATATGATTCTCCTCTTTATATTTTGGATGAAATGACTTTAAGAAAATCTTGTAGAGCTTATAAGAAAGCATTAGAAAAATATTACCCAGGAAAATCACTACCAATATATGCCTCCAAGGCAAATAGTTCTATCTTCATGAGTAATCTTGTTTCCTCAGAAGGTTTCGGACTTGATGCAGTCTCAGAAGGAGAATTATTAACTGCTCTTAAAGGAGGGGTCCCAAATGAAAAAATTGTTTTCCATGGAAACAATAAGTCTGATAAAGAAATAGATTTCGCAGTCAGAAATAATATAAAAATAATTGTAGATAATGACCATGATCTAAAAAGATTAGAGGAATTTTCAAATTCATTAAATCAAGACTTGGAAATAATGATTCGCTTTACTCCTGGAATAGAATGCCACACACACGAATATATAAGAACAGGTTCATTTGATAGCAAATTTGGTTTTGGAATCGAATATTTAAATAATTTATTTGCCATCATCAGCAAAACTAAACATTTAAAGTTAAAAGGAATACATGCTCATATTGGTTCCCAAATTTTTGAACTAGACCCACATAAGGATCTAGGAGAAATAATGGTAAAGGTTATTTTAGATTCCAAGAAATACGGCCACAGTATTAATGAGCTCAATGTGGGCGGTGGTTTAGGAATTAAATATACAGAAAGCGATGATCCACCTACAATTGATGAATGGGTAAAAACAATTTCTTTTTCTATAGTTGACGCTTGTAAGAAAAACAAAGTAGATTTTCCTACACTAATGTGTGAACCAGGAAGATCTATTGTATCTTCAGCAGGTATAACAATTTATAAAATTGGGGCTTTCAAACAAATTCCAGGCATAAGAACATATTTATCTGTTGATGGTGGAATGAGTGACAATCCTAGACCCATAACATATCAATCAAATTATTCTGCGTGTTTGGTAAGTAATCCTTTGAATATTAACTCAAAAAATAAATATACTATTGCCGGCAAGCACTGTGAATCAGGAGATGTATTGTTTAAAGAGATTGAACTAGCAGATTGTGAAACAGGAGATTTAATATGTGTTTTTGGCACCGGTGCATACAACAATTCAATGAGTTCTAATTACAACAGAATTCCAAGACCTGCTACTCTCTTAGTTAATAATGGAGAAGCTGAAATTATTCAAAAGAGAGAAAGACCTTCAGATCTTTTGAAATATGATATCTTACCTGATCGCTTTATTAAACAAAATTAGGTACATTTAAATTAATTTTGTATTTAATGTGAATTTTTGGGGGTTTATAAATTTTAAGGTTTTATTAGATGTCTTATTTGCTCTTGGTTTCGGACTTTTATTATTCTCTAGAGTAAAAGAACAGAGGACATTATGGCTTCTAAGAGGATATTTGTTTTTAGTATCATTCGCGTGGTTTATTCAAAGATATGCATACTTACCATTAACATCAAAATTAATTGATGCTGTAGTTCTCGCTTGCTCGCTATCCTTAGCGATCCTCTGGCAAGGAGAATTAAGAAGATTAATGGAATTATTAGGCACTGGTAGGCTAGCTGTATTACTTGGAAATCCACCTAAGGAATTCAGAGCAACTTCAACTACTATTACTCAGTTAGTTGATACTGCGGGTAAACTATCGCAGAATAGAAGAGGGGCTTTAATTGTTGTAGATTTGGGGAGTGATTTAAGACCTGAAGATTTTCTATATTCAGGTACTAATATTGAGGCACAATTGTCAACTGACCTTTTGATTAATCTTTTTGCAACAGATACACCTTTACATGATGGAGCAGTTCTTGTAAAAGGAAACAAAATAATATCTGCTGGGGTAATACTTCCCTTATCAAGGCAAGGAATTAGCAGGTACGGCACAAGACATTTAGCTGCACTAGGAATAACAGAACGATTTGACAGATGTATATGTATTGTTGTCTCTGAAGAAACAGGTACATTATCATTAGCAAACCAAGGTAAACTTGAAAGACCAATAACCAGCAGCAGGTTACAAGAACTTCTTGTAAATTTAATTGGGAATCAAAACTCTATGGGAACAAATAAAGCTTCATTAGGTAAAAATGCTTTATCCCAAAAAACAAACCCAAGTGATAATATGATCAATAATAAAGAAAAAGAGATCGAAAAGTCAGCAATCTTTATCAACAAAAAGGATTAACTAATGAGTTTAGGAGAAATATTTGATAAAAAAAATAACGACTTATCTAAGAGAATAGATAAGAAAAAGGTTCCAGAACATGTGGCAATAATTATGGATGGCAATGGTAGATGGGCAACAAAAAAAGGATTGCCTCGTACATATGGTCATAAACAAGGAGTTAGTGTTTTAAAAAAAATTATCAAAGCATCAAAAAATTTAGGTTGTAAAGTACTTACTGTTTACGCATTCTCAACTGAGAATTGGACAAGACCATCAAAAGAGGTTAATTTCCTAATAAATCTTTTTAGCGAAGTTTTGAGAAACCAAATTGAAGAGATACATGAAGAGGCAACAAGAATAAAATTCATTGGAGATTTAACTCCTTTCCCAGAAACTTTAAAAAAAATAATCTCGAGTTCAGAATCTTTAACTAAAAACAACAATGATTTTTTATTCAATGTTTGTGTCAATTACGGAGGGAGACAAGAAATAGTAAAAGCTGCGAGAGAACTAGCATTAAAATCTTCATCTGGGGAAATAAAACCAAGTGAAGTGAATGAAGAATTATTTAATTCCGAGCTTTTAACTAGAGGGTTAAAGGATCCAGAATTATTGATTAGAACTAGTGGAGAAAAAAGGCTAAGTAATTTTCTTTTGTGGCAATTAGCTTATTCAGAAATATATATATCTGACGTACTCTGGCCAGAGTTCAATGAGTATGAATTTCTCAAAGCAATAATTGATTACCAATCAAGGAATCGACGTTTCGGAGGAATAGAATCATTACCAAAGGAATCTTTTGAAGATTCTCAATGTTCTTCCTAATAAAAAATGGTTAATTCGAATAATCAGTCATTAAAAGAAATTAGGTTCGATTGGAATAAAGAGGAGATATTGGAAATACTTAATATGCCTCTTATTGATTTAATGTGGGAATCACAAACCGTTCACAGGAAATTTAACAAATACCACATTCAATTGGCATCATTGTTCAGCGTAAAAACTGGTGGATGTGAGGAAAATTGTTCGTATTGTAGCCAATCAATTTACAGCGCTAGCGAAATCAAAAGTCATCCACAATTTCAAGTTGAACAGGTTTTAGCAAGAGCTCAAATAGCAAAAAATGAGGGTGCAGATAGGTTTTGTATGGGTTGGGCTTGGAGAGAAATTAGAGATGGGAAATCTTTTAATGCAATGTTAGATATGGTTAGCGGTGTAAGAGATTTAGGGATGGAAGCATGCGTTACTGCAGGGATGCTTACAGAAGAGCAAGCTTTCAGATTGGCTGATGCAGGCTTGACCGCCTATAACCACAATCTTGATACTAGTCCTGAGCATTATAAAAATATTATTACGACTAGAACTTATCAAGACAGACTAGATACTATCAAAAGAGTAAGAAATGCAGGAATAAATGTTTGTTGTGGAGGGATAATAGGCTTGGGTGAAACTAATGGCGATAGAGCATCTCTTTTGGAAGTGCTTTCAAACATGAATCCACATCCTGAAAGTGTTCCTATAAATTCATTAGTAGCGATTGAAGGTACTGGTTTAGAAGATATTCAAGAAATTGATTCTATTGAAATGATAAGGATGATTGCCACAGCAAGAATTCTTATGCCTAAAAGTAAAATAAGATTAAGTGCAGGGCGAGAAAAGCTTTCAAAAGAAGCCCAAATTTTATGTTTTCAATGTGGGGCAAATTCAATTTTTTATGGAGATGAGTTACTCACAACTTCAAATCCATCTTTTCAAGCA